>NZ_JBFUJG010000016.1:0-90235 GCF_056401495.1 Mucilaginibacter sp. P4_E8 | reverse complement strand
AGCTTATTCATAGCTTTACTTTCATCCCCTTTGTTTGTTTCTGCCCAGTTAAAAAGACCCGGCTCCATTGAATATTTAAAAGCATGTAATGGTTTTAATGGCATTAAATTAGGATCAGATATTAGTGAGCTATCCGGTGGAGATTTATCATTCCTTGATAATAATAACCAGATAGATACCGATAGCTGCCTAAGTTATCTATATACAAATGCTGATGTATTAAAAATGGGTGAGGCTTTGTATATGGAGTCAATAGGTTTACGTGTTTATAAAAATAAGATTGTTAATATTTATCTTTTTTTCAAAAGATCTGAAGGCTATAAGGTTTTACGGGGTTTTTTAGCTGATTATGGTTTGTTCACCAGCAAGCCCGATGATTATGTTGATATTTATGATTGGAAATCAAGAGCGGTTAGCCTGTCTTTAAATTATGAAATTAGGATGGACATGGGGGTAGCCGTTTTTACCTGTAATGAAATACAAACCGAAATTTTGGTTAAAAGGCACAGGGCCAAAATAGATGCCCTAAATAATCCCGATGATAAAGGGATCAATTTAAAATCGGCGGGAGCTATCACACATTAATGTTACCGGGCTTGCCGTTTATTTTTTCTTATCCGGAAGCTGGGATAATACCTGCCATTTCTGATTTACAGCAGAGGCAAAGAAAAAAAGATCTTCTTTATTGGTGATATAAATGGTTGGCTGCTTCCCTACCAACACCACATCGCCGGTTACCTCTAATAAAGATTCATTAAGATTTTTTAAATCGCCTTCATCAAGTTTGAATTTGGGGGTTAAATTAAGTATTACTTTAAGCAGGGGTTTGCTGTTTTCTTTACCCAGGCTTATATCTACATAACCATTATGGGTTTTAACGGCAGTAATGCTATCAACAACGGTCATTTTTTCGCCAATATGTTTGGCAACCCGATTAGCACGTATGGCATGCTGGGCAGAGGCAGTTAAACACCACAGCAGGGTAAATGTCATTAAGAAAATTGCTTTTCTCATATTTTTCAGTCAGTACTAAGTGGACCACTATATCAACATTATACGTATAAAACGGCAATATGTTATGCATGTTGATCAATACAAAGGCATTTAAACTTAAATACTGGCTGTTGGTTAGTCGACTCTAAGCCGCAAAACAATAAAAAAACACATAGCAATCTATTGTACATTGTATTGCTATGTATTATATTTGTTGTATGAATATTGAATTTGTTCAAAACTGGTTTTCCCAGGTAAAGAAAGGGACGCTATCTTATATCATTCTTATCATTCTTGAGGAAAAGGAATATTATGGCTATGAGCTTGTACAGGAAATAAAAATTCATACCACACTTGAAGTTGCCGAAGGTACATTGTATCCTTTATTAAACCGGTTAAAAACAGAGGGGATCGTGGATTCCAAATGGATAGAGCAGGAATCGGGCATACCCCGCAAATATTACACATTAAGCAAGGATGGCAAAGCTACTTTAGCTGAAATGAAGAAAATTTGGTCGACATTAGAAATCGCTATACATAAAATTCAAAAATGAAGAGAATAATTTTTACCAATCCAACGGCCCAAAAGATCTATGACGATTATTTTAAAAGGGTTAACAGAAGCATCAGTATATTATCGACAGCTGACCAGCTTGAGATGCAGATGGAACTTAACAGTCATGTTTACGAGGCCACACATACCGCCTTGCCCGAAAATGAAATTGATGTACTCATGGATGCCCTTGAAAAATTGGGCGCGCCCGAAGTGGCACTGCAGCCGATTATTGCAGTTAAAAAAGTGCGCCAGGCTACCCAGTCTTTTAATCCCAAACATGTTTTGCAGGCTCTATATCTGAATATTTTTAATGGTATAGGCTACTTCATACTGGCTTTTGCTTATATGCTGGTATTGGCTTTTGGCTCACTGATAGTTTTCAAATTAGTTTCACCAACCCATACCGGTTTATTTGTTAGAGGGGAGCATTTTGTTGCATTTGGTTTTATGGTTGACCTGCCAGAGGCGGCTACTGAGTTACTTGGAGACCTGTTTATTCCGGTTGTATTCCTGTTAATGGGTGTGTTTTACTCTTTAACCACCCTCATATTTCGTTTATTGAAAAGGTAAGATCCTTTTTTGAATATCTATACATTGCTATGCTATGTATTTGCTATACTTAATTCATTTTCAATTTAAAACTTGTTTTTTAAACTGGTTGGGACTGATACCAACCTCTTTTTTAAATAACCTTGAAAAATAAGGGAGATTGTCGAAACCTAAGGAATAGGCGGTTTCGGCAATGTTATTATCCGAACCCTTTAGCAGATGTTTTGCTTCAGATATTAGGAAAATATGGATCAGTTCCATCGCTGTTTTGCCGGTTTCCTGCTTTAAAAGGTCACTGAGGTAATTTGGCGACAAATGAAGCTCAGAGGCCATCAATTTTACAGTAGGCAACCCTTTTGTATGCAGTAATCCTTTTTCAAAATACTGGGAAAGCGCCTCGTTAAACCGGGACACCATTTTTCCTGACAGGTCAATACGGTTAATGAACTGCCTTTTATAAAAACGTTGTGAGTATTTTAATATGGAATCAATGTGGCCCAGGATAATATCCTTGCTGTATTCGTCCTGGTTGTTATAATATTCTGTTTCAATTTTATTGAATAGTTCCCAAATGATCTGCTCTTCTTTTGGCGACAAGTGCAGTGCCTCATTGGTTTCATAATCAAAATAGCCATACTTTTTAATTTCTGAATGTAGCGCATGCCCGTTTAAAAAATCTTCATGTAGAAAGATAAGGAAGCCATCTTCTTCAAATTCAAGGTTTTTCAGCTCAATTATCTGCCGCGGTTTTACAAATGACATGGAGCCATTATCATGGTCATACTTAGTACGGCCATATAAAAAGGTACCCGATTTCAGCTTTTTAAACCCTATCATATAAAAATCGCTGGTAAATGCCCTGTCGCCAATGGAACAGGTTTTATTGCAATGTACCAGGCTAAGCAGCGGATTTTCAGGTAACGGGAATCCGTTTTCACGATTCAGTTGGCCCAGGCTTTTATAATGTTTCATGGTTGAAAATAATTAAAGCATAATTCACACTATTAAAAGTATGAATTATGCCATGGTATTTAGTATGATCAAAGTAAAATTAGCATTGATTATTTTCCGTGGGCCGCCACCGCTACATCCTGCCATTCTTCCCATGATGCCAGGCGTTGTGCATACAATTGTTTTACCCATGGTAAAGCCACTTTGCCCAGGAAAAGGCGTAGCGGAGGGTTTTCGGCATCAACCAGTTTAAGCACAGCTTCGGATGTTGCTTCAGGCACTCCAAAAAATTCAGGAGTTGCACCCTCGGCGAAAGCGGCTTTTACGGCTTCATATTCGGGCATTGATTGTGTATGTATTGCAGAAGCGCCCCCCCAGTCGGTAGCAAAGCCGTTCGGCTCAACTATGGATACATTTATTCCAAAACCTTTAACCTCAGTTGCCAGGGTTTCGCTCAGTCCTTCTACCGCGAATTTTGAAGCGTTATAAATACCTAAAACCGGTAAGGTAGCTACACCCAAAACGCTTGATAGCTGGATGATATGCCCATGTCCTTGTGCCCTCATTACGGGTATCACAGCCTGGGTCAACCATAACAAACCAAATACATTGGTTTCTATCTGTTCGCGGGCTTCCTGTTCGCTGGTTTCTTCAATTGCGCCAAACAGGCCATAGCCAGCGTTATTGATCAGCACGTCAATAGTGCCAAAATGTTGTTTTGCCTTTTCGATTGCTGCAAAATCGGCTTCGCGATTATTTACATCCAATTGAATGGGAAGTATAGCGTCGCCATACTGCTGAACCAGGTCATTAAGGGTTTCAGGGTTCCGTGCGGTAGCTACTACTTTGTCGCCACGTTTCAGGAATGCTTCGGCCCAGAGCCTACCAAATCCGCGGGATGCTCCGGTTATAAAAATTGTCTTTGCCATTGTTAAATTATTGAAATTAAATATGATACAAAGCTATAGGAGGAGGCTCAGACAGATTTATACAAAAAAGGGGAAAACAGATACATATTAGGGTATTGATGTTTTATGTGAGGGATTTAAAGCTACTTTTTAGAGCAGGATAAGTAGATGGGGATGTACTTACCTTTTGATAAGACGGGAACTTGTAATATCTCCTGTGATCGCCTTAATTTTGCCTTTGTTTTCACTTATATCAAACCTGTCGAAATAAGTGATTGCCGCGTTACCTATTGATTTTAGCTTACCGATGTTATCAAGGCCGTCAAACCGGGTATAATAAGTGAATTTAGTGTTGCCGATAGACTTTAGCTTACTAATGTTATCAAAGCCATCAAACTGGTCATAATAAGTTATCTGCATATTGCCAATTGACTTTAGTTTACCAATGTTAGCAAAGCCATCAAACCGATCATAATAAGCTATCTGCATATTGCCAATTGATTTTAGCTTACCATAATTATCGGCAGCATCAAACCTGTCATACCAGGCAATGGCAATATTGCCAACTGATTTTAGCTTGCCAATATTATCAAGATCATACCTGTCGTAATAAGTGACCTGGATATTACCAATTGATTTAAGCTTGCCATAATTTTCATTCAGATCGTATCTGTCATAATAAGTGATGGCGTTGTTGCCAATTGATTTCAGCTTGCCAATATTATCAAAACCGTCAAATTGGGTCATGTAATCAAAATCTCCCCTTATACCGGTTTTTAGTGGGATGTTACCATTTATTAAAAGGTAAAGAATAATTTCATCATTAGCGATATCAATAGATTTGGCAGTGGATTTTTGTGCCGAAATATCAGGATCAATATCTGAGAAAATTTGCGCCTTGCAAAATGTGTTGAGGCTTAATACAATGGTAAGTAAAAGAACGGGTTTAAACGGCATATTATAAGGATTGGTTTATAAATAAAATAACGGATGTATGCATCCCATTATATCTTTATGATTATAAATAGCCATGATAGTTTAACCGTAATTATATTAAAAAGCTCCGGCTATATGGCCGAAGCTTTTTGCTTTTTAAACCTCTTCGGCCTGCCAAACACCAGTAGCCACAGCTTTTTGGATATACTCAGAAAAATCTGTTGGCTTGCGGCCCAGGGCGCGCTGTATGCCATTGGTAAGGCTGGCATTACGGCCATCCAAAACCTCGGTGAACAGGTAGGTGATCAGCCATATAATATCCTGCGGCACCTCGTACTCAGTAAGCATGGCCGAGTAATCATTCATGGAAATCTGCTCATATTGGATAGGCCGGCCTGTGGCATCAGCTATTTCCTGCACAGCTTCCTGAAAAGTTAATAAACGCGGACCGGTAAGTTCATATAACTGCCCGGAATGCCCATCGTTGATCAGTACCTCAACCGCTACGTMGGCAATATCATCAGCATCAACAAAAGGTTCGGGTATGTTGCCAACCGGGAGCGCTACGTGCCCGGCTAATACGGGATCTAAAAGGTAGCTTTCACTAAAGTTTTGGCAAAACCAGCTTGCCCGTAATATGGTCCAGTCGGTGCCGGCACCCATTACAATTTTTTCACATTGCTGTGCTTCGTATTCACCCCGGCCCGATAGTAAAACCAATTGTTTAACCTTACATTCTACGGCTAATTTGCTTAATGCCCTGATGCTGTCTTCGGCGCCGGGAACGGCCAGGTCTGGCTGATAGGTAATGTACACGGCATCCATGCCTTGTAATACAGGTAGCCAGGTGCTCTGGTTGTTCCAGTCAAAAGGTATTTCGGCTGATCGGCTTCCAACCCTTACGTTGTAGCCCATTTGTTTAAGTCTGTCTGTAACACGGCTTCCGGTTTTTCCGGTACCACCTAATACCAGTATTTTCTTTTCGGTGTTTTGTTGATTTTTCATAATCTTGTTTTTTTAACAAAACTATATCAGCCCAAATTCTGAAAATAGAACAAAACCGACAGTGGGCGTTTAATTGGTGAGCGCGGATAGATTTTCGACGATCTCCTGTGATTTTTTTTGATACTGGACCGGTGAAAAACCGGCAAACTCCTTAAAGGAACGTATAAAGTGCGACTGGTCGGCATAGTCGTTCTCAAAAGCAACATCTGTTAGTTTATCATACTTGTTATTACGCAGATAACCCAGGGATGCCTGGAAACGGCAAATGCGTGAAAACAACTTAGGCGGGATGCCAATGTATTCTTTAAACCTACGCTCCAGGCTCCGTTCAGAAAGCTGTAAGTATTTTTGTACCTCCCTTAGCGAAACAGCTCCTTTCGATTGTAGTATTTGTGCCATAGCATACTCCATCATATGGTTATGCCTGAAGTTATGGTTGATTTCCTGTGTTAAATAAGCAAATAATATATTGAACTGATTATGTACCGATGCGGTATTCAAAAGCTGTTCTGAAAGTTGATGTTCTTTCCTTTTTGTCAGATCATTTATATCAAGGCAGGAATTAGTTAATTCTTCGGCATTAAAACCAAATATGGATTTAAGCGCGTTGGGATAAAAATAGATACCCAGCATGTTGAACATTCCGGTTAAATTCAATTCGGCATGGCGGGTAGTTTGCCCGAACAGAAAAACATCGCTTAGCTTCTTGTCGCCCTGGGATAATATGCCCTTATGCAATGGTTGAAAAATAAGCCCAGGACAACCATCGGCCATTGTTCTGAAAAATTGTGGCGAAGTTTCGGCATTAGCGCT
Source organism: Mucilaginibacter sp. P4_E8 (assembly GCF_056401495.1). Taxonomy (NCBI): domain Bacteria; kingdom Pseudomonadati; phylum Bacteroidota; class Sphingobacteriia; order Sphingobacteriales; family Sphingobacteriaceae; genus Mucilaginibacter; species Mucilaginibacter sp. P4_E8. The sequence continues at coordinate 83,524 of NZ_JBFUJG010000016.1, read as the reverse complement.
TTCCAGAACCCAGCAACTTCTGATATATGCTTTAAGATGATCTGGTGGTTGAATTTGATAATAATTCATCGCTTTAAGGCATTTGATTGTACCACAATTGCTTACATAAATTTAGCAATTTTATATTTGACTATGCAAATGCCAGTTTATTACAGTTGAATCTCCAATTTACAACTGCGCTACAAAATCCCTCATAGCCTCGCCCGGATCGGGTTGTTTCATAAAGGTTTCGCCAATTAAAAAGCCATTAAAACCGGCCAATTTTAAATGCCTGATGGTTTCAGGGTCACTGATAGCGCTTTCTGATATTTTCATGAACTCGGCCGGAATGTGTTTGGCCAGTTCATACGATGTTTCAACCGATACGGTAAAATCGGCCAGGTTGCGGTTGTTTACACCTATAGCATCCAGCTTGGGGTGGATGCTGCGCTCCAGTTCTTCCAGGTTATGTACTTCAAGCAACACGTTTAAACCTATGCTTTTGGCCAGCGTAGCCATGGTATCAATTTGGGCGGGAGTAAGTATGGCTGCGATCAGCAAAATAATATCGGCGCCCAATGATTTGGCCTCGATAACCTGGTACTCGTCTATCATAAAATCCTTACGCAGGATGGGGATGGTATTTACTGAGCGGGCTTTAACCAGATCAGCCTTGCGGCCCATAAAAAAATTGCGGTCGGTTAAAACAGATAGAGCAGAGGCGCCTGCATTGGCATAGCCGTTAGTAACGGCGCTAACCCTCACTTTATCATTAATAATGCCTTTTGAAGGCGATCTGCGTTTAAATTCGGCTATAATTCCGCTGCGCGTAGGGTCAAGCAAAAACTCTTTGAACGAATAGGTTTCCCGGTGAAAATATTCAGACTCTTCCAGCTCTACATATGAAGTACGCTTTTTTGCAGATGCTACTTCCTTTTTCTTGTAAGCAACTATTTTATCAAGTATTGTCATGCCCCCTAACCCCCTAAAGGGGGAATTTATTTGTTTAAAGTTTAAAAAATAATTTTGTCATGCCGAACTTGTTTCGGCATCCCACATGCAAAGCTGTACAACAAAATGGCCAGCTGTCCTGAGAGATCCTGAAATAAGTTCAGGATGACACCTCTTTAAAATTTGTTAACACAAAGTTATCATTATTTGCCAATTGCTATCAGCTTAACCAGTTTTGCATTAACTCCTTACCGTATTGGGTCAATATCGACTCGGGGTGAAATTGTACACCGCGCACATCATACTCGCGGTGCGATAATGCCATGATCGAATTATCTTCCTCGTCAATAGCGGTTACTTGCAGCACCTCTGGCAGATCTTTGTCACTTACTACCCATGAATGATAGCGGCCAACCTTAAAAGTGTTTGGCAGGCCCTTAAAAAGCGGCTCCTGCCTGTTGGTTATCTTTATAGGTGTAGCTATCCCATGCATAGGCTGACTTAAATTGTACAAACTGCCGCCAAATACCTCGGCTATGGCCTGCTGACCAAGACATACGCCGAATATGCTTTTGGTTGATGAATACTTTTCGATCACATCAAGCAGTAGCCCGGCCTCTGATGGGATGCCCGGCCCTGGTGAAAGGATGATCTTATCAAAAGCATCCACATCGTCAATGGCAAACTTATCGTTCCTCCAAACCTCGCATTGCTGCCCAAGTTCATTAACCAGGTGCACCAGGTTGTAGGTGAAAGAATCGTAATTGTCAATTATTAGTATGCCCCCCCGCCCCCTAAAGGGGGAGTTGGCTTTGCTCACTTGCTCGTTCATGTCTTTATATCTCTTATTCCGGATATTTAAAATCGTTTGGTTTCTCTTGTTCCCCCTTCAGGGGTTAGGGGGCTTATAGCTCCTCTGCCAGTTCAACAGCCCTTCTTAAAGCCGCTATTTTGTTATCAACTTCTTTCAGTTCGCTCTCGGCTATGGAGCCTGCTACAATGCCCGCGCCTGCCTGATAATGCAGGGTATTGTTTTTGCTTAGGAACGACCTGATCATGATGGCGTGATTAAAATCGCCGTTGAAACCCAGAAATCCGATGGCGCCGCTGTAAAAACTGCGTTTGGCTTTTTCGTTCTCATCAATAATTTCCATTGCCCGGTATTTAGGCGCGCCGCTCAGCGTACCCGCAGGGTAAGTATCAGCCACAATTTTAAAAGACGATACGCCTGGCAGTAACTTGCCGCTCACATGCGATACCAGGTGAATCAAATGCGAATAATACTGCACTTCTTTAAAGGCTTTAACCTCAACCTGCTCACAATGACGACTCAGATCGTTGCGGGCCAGGTCAACCAGCATCACGTGCTCGGCCGATTCTTTAGGGTCATTCTCCAGGTTGCGGGCTATCTCGGCGTCTTTTACATCATCGCCGCTGCGTTTAAAGGTACCCGCAATAGGGAATATACTGGCCACATTATTTTTTATGGTGATCTGCGCCTCGGGCGATGAACCAAAGATCCTGAAATCGCCGTAATCAAAATAAAACAAATAAGGCGAGGGATTAATGGAGCGCAGCGCACGGTAAACATTAAACTCATCGCCCTGGAAAGTGCGCGAAAATGCCCTTGATGGTACTATCTGGAAAACATCGCCCCTGAAAATGTGCTGTTTCATTTTTTCAACAATGCTGATGAACTCCTCATTGGTGAGGTTTGATTGCTCGGCATCCTGGCTTTTGAAGCTGTACTCGGGGAAGTTTTTGTTTTTGATAAGGTACTCCAGTTTCTCGATACCGCCACCGTTTGTTGGTCCACCTTCGGCCTGGTTATAAAAAATGTACAATTCGTTCTTAAAGTGATCAATAGCGATGATGTAGCGGTAAATATGGTATTGCATCACCGGGATCTGCCGGGTTACATCATCACTTTGCTTTAGTTTGATGGTTTCAAAATGCTCTACCGCCTCATGCGTAAAATAACCAAACAAACCGTTCGATATTATTTTTGACGGATTGGCATCGGTTTCAAAGCTGTCGATGAAATGGTTGATCTGGTCTATCAGTTCAAATGTGCCCGCTTCATGGGTTTCGTGGCTGCCATCGGGATATTGCTTTTTTAAGATGCCGTTATTTAACACCAGACCGGCAATTGGCTCGCAGCATATGTAGCTCAAGCTGTTTTCGCGGCTGTGGTAATCAGAGCTTTCCAGCAGCAGCGAATTTGGGAACACATCCCTAAGGCGCAGGTAAATGCTTACCGGTGTGGTGGTATCTGCAAGCAGCTTTTTATGAGTAGTAGTAATTTTAAATTTATTCATGTTTGTTAGCAAATTCGTTAAACAAAAAAAACCCGACGAATTGGGGTCGCCGGGTTTCCTATTTAGGTTTACAATTGATTAGTTATCTCTGATCAAAAACGCATCCGGCTGCCAAATTTAATTGGTGCCACCAGCTGTTTTTATGAGTGCTTTTAATCATCGTGGTCACAAATTTATAAAGAAAATTGAATTACCAAATTTTTTCTGAAAAATTATTATTTGCTAAATCCTATTAGCCACGTGGAATTAATAGAATACCAGCACAAATTATGATCAAAGCCAGCAAATAAAAGATAAAAATGGCTTTGTGCTTTGCTTCGGGCGTTGTTGCTTTTTTTGATTTGCTGTGACCAACAGTGATCAAAACAATAGCAATTACCATCATGAGCCAATGTTCAACCGTAAAGAAACGGGTAATTGGATCTTTCATGGTGGTGCCGTTAAACTGAACAAACGGGCTCACGAAATACAATATAATGCCAATAAGTAATTGGGTATGTGCCGATATCATGGCAAACAGGTTAAGCTTGCGGTTGCCCTCGGTGTATGGTTTTTTACCCATCAGGTTAACCAGTGCCAATAAGGCCGCCAAAACAATGAGTACTACTACAATGTAACGGAAGCCAGAGTGAAGATGCTGTAAAAAGCTATAAAGCGTCATAACATAAATTTTTGCGTGAATATACAATAAAAGCAAAAGCTGTAAAAGTATAGCGGTTATTTGACAGTAAGTTAACGTTTTGGGGAGAGATTTAGAAGTGGGACTATTTTTTGTCGCAAAAGACCACTAAAAGTGTCGTTAATGCCACCTTCGCATATGATTTTTAGTACCGAGATTTGAATTATCACCTAATATCAGGATTTATGAAAGATCAAACAATAAACTCCGGACACATCACCTTGAACCAATTGGTAGCGATTCAGGTGGAAGCGACAGAAAAAAAACTGATGCAAACTATAGCATCTATTAAACAGGAAGATATAAATCAGGTTCCCTTTGAAGGGAGCTGGACAGCCGCTCAGGTTTGCGAACATGTGAACCTATCGGTGTCGGGAGTAATAGATACTTTAAAAGCGCCCGCGGAAGTAACCGAAAGGAGTCCGGATCAACATGCGAAAGAACTTCAGGATCTGTTTTTAAATTTCGATCTTAAATTTTCTGCGGCTCCAACACTCATACCTTCAGACAGGGCTCATGATAAAAAAGCGTTGGTTAGCACCCTGGCAGGTACATTTGAAAGCCTGGTAGGTATCATTCAAACAGAAGACCTGACAGGCACCTTCGCCGGATTTAAATTTCCGGGAATGGGTCCGCTAACCCGGCTGGAATGGGTGTATTTAACTATTTATCATACCCAAAAACACATCCATCAGATAAAGAATATCATGAAGTATGTGTCCTAATAAAATCATTGTCATTGCGAGGAACGAAGCAATCTCATTAGGACGGGAAGCGGACTTTGCATGGGTTGATTAGCATGGCGAGATTGCCACGCTGCGCTCGCAATGACAAAAGTGGAGGATTTACTATACTCTATAAATAATCAGTCGCAGAAACCCCTCCTGCCGTTACATCACCCAACACACCCCTCCCGGGGGAGGGAATTAGAACAGAGATAAAACAATCGGAACCGGATAAAACAAAAAGAGCGCTGGAGTTAACTCCAGCGCTCTTTAATATTGGTAAATCCGAAATCGAAATTCGAAACTCCGAAATTAGATCAGTAACCTTACCGGCTCTTCCAGTAATGATTTTAGTGTTTGCAGGAACGCGGCACCTGTTGCGCCATCAACCACGCGGTGGTCACAGCTTAGAGTAACCTTCATAACGTTGCCTGGTACTACTGCGCCGTTTTTAACAACTGGTACCTGTTGTATACCGCTAACGGCAAGGATACAGGCATTTGGTGTGTTAATAATAGCGGTAAACTCATCAACACCAAACATACCTAAGTTTGATATAGTGAAGGTTGAGCCTTCCATTTCGGCAGGTTGTAATTTTTTAGATTTTGCTTTACCAGCAAAATCTTTTACTTCAACCGAGATATGACTTAATGATTTACCGTCGGCAAATTTAATTACAGGTACCAGTAAACCTTCGTCAACCGCAACGGCAACACCAATGTGGATATGCTCGTTAGTGCGGATCTTATCGCCCAGGAATGATGAATTAATAGCAGGGTGTTGTTTCAAGGCAACAGCACAAGCTTTTAATACAAAATCATTAAATGATATTTTAACCGGGGCAACATCATTGATGCGGGTACGGGCAGCTATAGCCTGATCCATATCAATGGACATGGTTACATAAAAATGCGGGGCGGTAAACAAGCTTTCGCTTAAACGGCGGCTAATTGCCTTACGCATTTGTGTAACGGCCCTTTCGGTAAATTTCTCTTCGCCGGTGTAAGTTGGCAGGGTGATAGGAGCTTTTGCAGCCGGAGCAGATGCAGTTGCAGGAGCTTCGGCACTTGCAGGAGCAGCAGCTGGTTTAGCGCTTGGTTTGTACTCTTCCACATCCTTCTTAATAATGCGGCCACCTTCGGCGCTGCCTTTTACATCATTAAGGTTAATGCCTTTATCTTTTGCTATTTTACGTGCAAGCGGTGATGCTTTAACGCGGCTGTCATCAGCGGTTGATGAAGCAGCAGGCTCGGCCTCCGCGGTAGCGGTTTCAGCTTTTGGTGCAGCCTCTTCTGCCGGGGCGGCAGCAGGCGCATCGGCGGTATCCTGTAGTAAAGGAGTAATATCAGTACCCTCTTTACCCACAATAGCAATAATGCCATTAACCGGTGCAGCTTCGCCTTCTTTAGGGCCAATATATAAAAGTGTACCTGCTTCATAACCCACAACCTCCATAGTAGCCTTATCGGTTGCTACGTCAGCCAGGGAATCATCAGATTTTACTTTATCACCAACTTTAAAATTCCATTTTTCAATAACACCCTCGGTCATGGTATCGCTAAGGGCAGGCATACGTATTACAGTAGCCGGTATGCTTGAAAGGTCAACCTTTGGTGCCGCGGTAGCAGCAGGTTTTTTATCTTCAGCAGGTTTTTCAGCTTTTGCGGGGGCAGCAGCTTCAGCAGGTTTTTCTTCTTTCTTTTCGGCGCCACTATCCTGTGTCAGGGCGGCTTTGTAATCTTCGCCTTCGTTACCTAAAACGGCAATAACGGCATCAACCGGAACAGCGCTACCTTCTTCAACACCTATATATAACAAGGTGCCATCCTGATACGATTCAAAATCCATGGTAGCTTTATCAGTTTCAATCTCGGCCAATACATCGCCTGATTTCACTTTATCGCCAACTTTCTTATGCCATTTCGCCAATACCCCTTCGGTCATGGTATCGCTCATCTTAGGCATTTTAACTACTTCGGCCATATACTATTATATAGAATAATTATTTGATATAAATATAGAATTAGTCTCTGATATAAGGATAGTCGGCCTGAACATAAACATCAGTGTATAGTTCAGAAGCCTCAGGCCATGGTGATTCTTCAGAAAATTTAACTGATTCATCAACCTGTGCCTTGATCTTTGCTTCGATCTCTTCAAACCATTTATCATCAGCATAACCTTCTTTTACTATAACTTGTTTGGTTAATTCAATTGGGTCTTTAGCTTTATAGCTTTCCAGCTCTTCTTTAGTACGGTATTTTTGAGGGTCAGACATGGAGTGACCTTTGTAACGGTAAGTGCGCATTTCCAAAAAGGTTGGGCCTTCGCCTTTACGTGCACGCTGAACGGCTTCATCCATAGCAACGTGTACAGCAGCAGGGTCCATACCATCAACAGCTGATGACGGGATACCATAAGGTAAGCCTAATTTGTAAATGTCGGTTTGTATAGTAGTACGCTCAACAGAAGTACCCATAGCGTAACCATTGTTTTCGCAAACAAAAATTACAGGCAGTTGCCAAAGCGCGGCCATGTTAAATGTTTCGGTCAATGCACCCTGGCGCACAGCTCCATCACCCATGTAAACAATGTTCACAAACTCGGTACCCTTATATTTTTCGGCAAAAGCGATACCGGCACCCAGTGGTACCTGACCGCCAACTATACCGTGGCCACCGTAAAAATGCTTTTCCTTATCAAACATGTGCATAGAACCGCCTTTGCCTTTTGAGCATCCGGTAGCTTTGCCATATAGTTCGGCCATTACAGCATTAGGGGTTACACCTTTAGCAAGCGCATGAGCGTGGTCGCGATATGCGGTGATCATGCTGTCTTCCTGTTTTATTACAGACATGGCTCCGGCCAATACGGCTTCCTGCCCAATATACAGGTGGCAAAAGCCCCTGATTTTTTGTTGTCCGTATAGCTGTCCTGCTTTTTCTTCGAACTTGCGCATTAAAAGCATTTGTTCGTACCACATCAGGTAAGTGTCTTTGTTAATTTCGATTGAACTCATGTAATTAAAACAATCAATTTCTTGGAGTAAAGCGCAAATCTAATTATATCCTTGAAAATATCGAAACTGCAACGAATTTGTTGTGCAGATTTATTTTTATTTCAAATTAATGCTACAAATGAGCGGTGTAAACCGCGTTTTGTGCATTTAACCAAACTTTATACTGTCATATTGCTATAAAGCCAAAGGCTTTTTGATAGCATATAGCGGTTTGTCAGCAAATTTTGACGTTTTAAGGTCATTTTAACAATTATTTTTTTGATAAAAAAGCAAAAGGGCCTTAAAAACCACAACCATAAAGTAACATAAATGTAATGGGGATGGCCTTTGATTAATAAGATTTTTAGCTTAGATAAATAATTTATATTTATTGAAAAAAAAGTGCCATTTATTTGCAATTTTAAAAAATATAGATAGTTTTGTATCCAACGATAGACACAGTGTCTAATTTAATAAACAAATTTGTTGCCCCTAACAGCAAACTAAAGCATTAAATGAAGAAAATTACCCTTGCTATTGCATTGTTTTTCAGCGTTTTAGCCACACAGGCTCAAACAACAATCACTCCAAATATTCCCGCCGACAAGGCTCCTGACGAACAGGAAGGTTTAGCTAAAACATATTTATCACAAATTATGGGTGTTGCGTTATCTGCAACCTCAAACATGAAACTTTTTCATTTTGTATATGATTGGATAGGCACCCCTTACCATTTTGGCGGCGAATCAAGAAAGGGTATCGATTGCTCGGCCTTTACCAAAGAATTATACAGCGAGGTTTTTAACCTGGATATCAAAAGAAGCTCCCGCGATATTTTTAGCATGGTGAACCCTGTAGGGAGGGATGACCTGAAAGAAGGTGATCTGGTGTTTTTTAAAATTCACAGCCGCCGCATTTCACATGTTGGTATTTATTTAGGGAATAACAAATTTGCGCATGCATCATCAAGAGGCGTTGCCATCAGCAGCCTTGACGATAATTATTACAGCCGTTATTTTTACAAAGGCGGTCGCTTGCTTGCTTCATTTAAAGATGAGTTTACCGGCTCTTCAGCTTCAACGCCCGATGCCGACGACAACAATAACTAAGAAATTCAATTAAATAATTAAATTAGTCCCTTCATGAACATGAGGGGATTTTTTTTTACCATAAGGCCATATATATTGCTCATTGTAGCCTGCGTGGTGCCGTTTTTACAGGCTTGTGAAAACCCCGTTGAAAGTAAACAAGCGGTTGTACATCACAAAAAACAGCGTCCCCCCAAAAGTTTACCGACTAAAGTGACCCCAGTTCAGCGCGATTCCTTTTGTATTGCCGCCGTTGGCGATATTATGCTGGGCACCTCATATCCTGATAGTACCACGCTGCCACCAGATAGTGCCCGCAATAGTTTTAAAGCGGTAACTGCCGAACTAAAGAAGGCTGATGTTGCTTTTGGTAACCTGGAAGGCACACTACTTGACCTTGGCGATCCGGCACGTTTTAAATTGCATCAGAGGAGCAAGGCTTATTTGTTCAGAATGCCTACCCGGTATGGCTCAGTTTTAAAAGATGCAGGGTTTAATTTGCTGAGCCTGGCTAATAATCATATTAATGACTTTGACCTAAAGGGCCGCAACAGTACCACTAAAACATTAGATAGCCTGGGCATACATTACGCAGGTTTGCTTACTCGGCCGTCTACCGTGTTTGAGCTTAATGGCATTAAGTATGGCTTTTGCTCATTTGCGCCCAATGCCAATACTGTGTCCATCCATGACATGAAAGGGGCGGCGCGCATCATCAGGAAGCTTAAACAACGTTGCGATATTGTTATGGTATCGTTTCATGGCGGAGGCGAGGGGATTGACTTTGAACATGTGCCCTTTGCTGTGGAATCTTATGTTGGCGAAAAACGTGGCGATGTGCATGCCTTCGCCCATAACGCCATTGATGCCGGTGCCGACATGATATTTGGAAATGGACCTCATGTTAACCGTGCCCTGGAATTGTATAAGAACCGGCTGATAGCTTACAGCCTGGGTAATTTTTGCACCTATAAATGTGTAAGTGTAATTGGCATTTGCGGTATGGCGCCCCTGCTTAAGGTTTATGTAAATAAAAAAGGCGAATTTTTAAACGGCCGTATTATTTCATTTAAGCAAGCGCATGATAAGGGATTGATACGTGATACACTTGATCAAGCCATGCTCAGGATCAGAATGCTTACCGAAACTGATTTCCCGGAGGCAGGCCTGAATATTTCTGATAGCGGCGAAATAACGGTTCCCCCGCCGTTTGGTAATTCACTCACAAAAGTTACAATGCCCAAAGAATAAGCACGGTTAAAAAATATTAATTTGCATCTTGAATTAACTATTAACTCTTTATAAACAGACGTTCAACAGCGTATGAATAAATTTTTATTATCAATAACTACGGTTGCATTTGCGCTAACCGCCCATGCCCAGCAAGGCAATTCCCTCAAAGAGAAAGATTATGCTCATGCAGAAAACTTTATGAGCTATAATACCGAGCAATTGGTTGACCACGGCAAGGTAACCCCTAACTGGATATCGGGCGATAAGTTCTGGTACCGGGTTTTAACCGCACAGGGCAGCGAATTTATTTTGGTTGATCCCGTTAAAAAAACGCGTACCGCGGCTTTTGATCAACAGAAACTGGCAGCGGCATTATCAACCGCATCCGGCAAAACCTATGAGGGTAACAACCTGCCTTTCCGTAACTTGAGTTTTTCGGCTGATGAAAAATCAATTTCATTTGCTGCTGATGGTAAATCATGGAAATGTGACCTGCAGGGTTACCAGGTTACACCAGATAACGCCATAGTTAGTACTCCGCGTGTTGTACGCACCGGCCGCAGGGGCGGAGGGGACGAAGTTTTTTCGCCAAATGGAAACCTGGTTGCATACATTAGGAACGATAACTTGTGGGTTCGGGATATTAAAACCGGCAAACAAACACAGCTTACAACCGATGGTGTAAAGGATTTTGGCTACGCAACAGATAATGCCGGCTGGAAATCATCAGAAGGTCCCGTATTACGCTGGTCGCCCGATTCAAAAAAGATAGCCACCTTTAAGCAGGATCAGCGTAACGTTGGCGATATGTACCTGGTTACTACCAATGTTGGTCACCCTACGTTAAAGGCATGGAAATATCCGTTGCCTGGCGATAAGGAAATAGCCACCATTCAGCGGGTGATCATTGATGTTGATAACCCTAAAGTGATCAATATCCAGGTGCCGCCTGATCCGCACAGGGCTACGCTGAGCGATGATATTTCGAGCAGTGGCACTTTTGATGATGTGGATTGGAACGCCGATGCTTCCAAGCTGGCCTTTGTTTCTACCTCGCGCGATCATAAGCAGGAGAAATTTCGTATTGCAGATGCAGCTACAGGTGCCGTACGCGAAGTTTTTGAGGAAACTGTAGCCACACAATATGAATCGGGTCAGGGAACTATCAACTGGAAATACCTGGCTAAGTCAAATGAAATTATCTGGTTCTCGGAACGCGATAACTGGGGACATCTTTATTTATACGATGCCCTGACCGGTAAGGTAAAAAATCAGATCACCAAAGGCGACTGGGCAGTAACCGAATTGCTTAAAGTAGACGAAAAGAATCGCCTGATATATTTTCTGGCAGATGGCCGCGAGCTGGGAAACCCATATTTTACCCACTTGTATAAAGTAGGTTTTGATGGTAAAAACCTAACACTGCTTACACCCGAAGAAGGAAATCACCAGATAACGCTATCGCCTGCAAATGGTTATTTTGTCGACACTTACTCAAAACCCGATGTTGCCCCGGTTACCGTGTTGCGTAACCTGAACGGAAAACTGATCAGCACGTTAGAAAAAACAGATATTTCAAGACTTGTTGCTGCCGGCTGGAAACCTCCTGTTCCCATCACGGTTAAGGCGCATGACGGCCAAACAGATATTTATGGCTTAATGTATACGCCAACCAGCCTTGATCCGTCAAAAAAATATCCTATCATTAATAATATTTATCCTGGCCCGCAAGGTGGTAGTGTAGGGAGTTGGTCATTCTCTTCGGCAAGGGGCGATTGCCAGGCCCTGGCCGAACTTGGATTTGTGGTTATTCAGCTGGAAGGTACCAGCAATCCGCTGCGTTCAAAAAGTTACCACGATATGAACTACGGCCATATGTCTGAAAACACCCTGCCCGATCAGGTTAGTGGTATGCAGCAACTGGCCCAAAAATATCCTTATATTGATATTAACCGCGCAGGCATCTGGGGGCACTCAGGTGGTGGTTTTGCAACCGCGGCAGCCATGTTCCGCTTCCCCGACTTTTTCAAAGTAGGTATATCAGAATCTGGCAATCACGATAACCGCAACTACGAGGATGATTGGGGCGAACGTTATATTGGCCTATTAGCACCGCAGGCTGATGGTACATCAAATTACGAAGCGCAGGCAAATCAAAACTATGCTAAAAACTTAAAAGGTAAATTGATGCTTGCTCACGGGTTAATGGATAATAATGTGCCCCCAACCAATACCATGCTGGTGGTTGAAGCTTTAGAGAAAGCCAATAAGAATTATGACCTGGTAGTGTTCCCTAATAGCGCGCATGGTTATGGCGCATATTCATTATATATGACCCGCCGCCGCTGGGATTATTTTGTAAAGAACCTGGCCGGTACCGAACCTCCGCAGGAATACTTGTTGAAAATTAAACCCGACTCACGCAATAGTGTGCAGTAAGATTAAAAAGGGCCGTACCATTGATACGGCCCTTTTATGTTATATTATGCTTCATCTTTTGTATTACGCACCAGGCTGATACCTGTAAAGAAAAATAGCAGGGCTATAATACCTACTACTACCAGGGTGGTGGCCTGTCCGTTATGGTTGATGATCTGAATTCCTGTATAAATTAAGCCTATGATACCGAGTACGGTAAGTATGGCTCCAAAAGTTCGTTTTAGGTTCATGGTTTATATGCTGTTTTATAAAGCATTTTATAAAAACAAATAGTACACCAATAATTAATTGCTACATTTATTTACTAAATATTATCACCCATGACAAGCCAAATCATCTTTTCAATTATTGTATTAATTGTACTGGTTATTATATCAACCTCCTTTGTGTCTGTAAAACAGGGCACAATCGTGGTAATTACCATATTCGGCAAGTACCGGCGTATACTTACCCCGGGGTTGAATTTTAAACTGCCGTTTATTGAAAACATTTATTCTAAAATATCTATCCAGAACCGCTCGGTTGAGCTGGAGTTTCAGGCGGTAACCTTTGACCAGGCAAATGTTTATTTTAAAGCCATGCTGCTGTATTCAGTATTGGACCAGCAGGAAGAAACCATTAAGAATGTAGCCTTTAAATTTGTTGATGAGCGTAACCTGATGCAGGCCCTCATCCGCACGGTTGAAGGATCTATCAGGGCTTTTGTAGCCACCAAGCGCCAAAGCGAGGTATTGATATTAAGGCGCGACATTGTGGAGCACGTTAAAGAACAGCTTGATGTGATACTGGAAGGCTGGGGATATCACCTGCAGGATCTGCAATTGAATGATATTACGTTTGATGACGTGATCATGAAATCAATGAGCCAGGTGGTTGCCTCCAATAACCTGAAAGCCGCCGCCGAAAACGAGGGCCAGGCTTTACTGATCACCAAAACAAAAGCTGCTGAAGCCGAAGGTAACGCCATTAAAATATCGGCACAGGCCGAGCGTGAGGCCGCACAGCTGCGCGGTCAGGGTATAGCCCTGTTTCGTGAAGAGGTGGCCCGTGGTATGACCGTTGCCGCTAAAGAAATGGCCGAAGCCAATATGGATACCTCGGTGATCATGTTTACCATGTGGACAGAATCAATCAAGCACTTTGCCGAAAACTCACAAGGCAATGTGATATTTCTTGATGGATCAACCGACCAGATGCAGCATACATTAAAAGAAATGATGGGCTTAAACCTTTTACAGGCCGACAAGGTCAAAAAGTAAAAGTTTTAACCTGCATATTTCATGAAAGTAAGATGGATCAAGTGTATCGGCGTTATCGCCCTGTTTTTATTGACGATCAGCGCGGCATCAGCCCAGCAGTTCCATCAGCTAACCGTTAACGATTTTGGCGGCACGCCCCGTGCAAATGCGCGGGGCGTAGTTGCTTACACCAATTGTACTATTGATTTCAAGTACCAGGCAAGCCGCCAAAACGGGGGCTATATACTCAATGCCTTTGTACGTTTGATACTGAACACCCAAAAGTCATGGCTCGACAGGAGCCAGATATCCTCTGGTCAGCTGCTGGCCGAGGTATTAAAACACGAACAGGGTCATTATACCATTGCCTATCTGGAACAGCAGGAGGTGCTGCGCGAAATTGGTAAAACCCGTTTCAGTCGCAATTACCAGTACGAGGCCATGGCTATTTTTAACCGTATTGACGCCAAATACAAACAGCTGAATGCTGATTATGACGAGGACACCCAGCACATGACAGACCGCATGCAACAACATAGCTGGGATGTATATTTCCAAAAACAGCTGCAGTTTATGCCGGATAATTCACTTTAGATTTCTGTATTAGGAAATCAGCGCTCAAATGTCAGTAACGAATGCTGACTGGCGGTATGCAGATCGCGCCATACCTGGTTTATCTCGGCATCGGGGTTAGCGGCCTGCAGCCCGCAATATGGATATAGTTCATCTACACATTCACGCGCTGTTTTTGCCAGCTTACGGCTGTTTGCACTTACCTGTTCCAGATGCGTTGCTTTACCGGCCAGGCTTCCCTGCCAGGACGCATCAACTGCCGCGTAAAACGCTTGGCGAACATTGTTCAGCTTATTGGTCAGGTTCTCCAGCGTTTGTTTGATGATTGTTTTTTGAGATGAGCTCAGCTTTTCGCCATTTATTTTTTCATCAAAGACAGGCCCGCACAGGTCAATAAAATGAACAGCGAGACCTGATATATTTGCCGCGAGCGTAGCTTCGGCCAGCTGTAAAAAAGGGTATTGGTATAAGGGCTCGCAGATTACCGCATGCTTGGGGTCAATTTTGAAACAGCGGTCCTTCTCAACAAAAAGGTTAGTCACTTCGTAAGCATCGCTGCCTGTGCCCATCATGCCTATAAATTTCCAGGCAGGCAAAAGCGTTACATCTTTTCTATCAAATATAAAGGGTAATATCAGCGGGTTGCCATCCTCATCCAAAACGGTTTCTACACCCTGTTTAATAATGCAGTTGGCGGTTAAATGCGTGGCATGATGCACACCACTGGCATATTTCCAGCTGCCGTTGATGATGTATCCATTATCGGTAATAGTTGCCGTACCGGTTGATGCACCGCTACCCGCAAGGCATAAAAGTGGGTTGCTCAAAAGTTTCTGCGCAATTTTTGGTGATAAAAAACCACCAAACCAGCCTGCTCCGCTGCACAGCGTTACTACCCAACCCACGCTGCCATTGGCCCAGGCCAAACTCTCTTCCAGCCTTACCATATCGGGCAATGTCAGCTGCAAACCCGAATAAACCTTAGGTACGAGGAATTTAAACCACCCCTGCTCATAGATCAGCTCCAATTGATCGGGGTGCAACATACCTGCCTTTTCGGCATCCGGCGCTGCATCGCGGATGATTTTTACCCACTCGGGCTTTAGGTGATATGATGGATGGTTGATCATTAGTTGTTTTTTAGCTAAAAGCCCAAAGCAGAAGGCTTAAAGCTTTCTTTTCATTTTAACACTAAAGGCTTTCGGCTTTAAGCTTTGGACTTTCGGCTTGCCTCCTCCATTCAAAATAGCCAAAGATGGCTACTATAAATAAAAATACGGTTAACACGGCAAACATGGGCAGCTTTTTATAGAACAACAGGGGGATAGCAAACAGGTTAGATATATTCAAAAATACCCAGTTCTCCATTTTTCTGCGAGCCAGCAGCCACATGCCCGCCCAGGCTGTTGATGATACAAACGCATCCCAAACGGGCACGTTTGATGGTGTAAAGTTTTTAAGCAGTATATACAACACTGCCCAGCCACCCAATGATATGGCCAAACTTATCAGCCATTCGTTTTTATTGGAGTAAGTGATCTTAACCGGCGGCGCGTCCTGTCTTCTTATCCAGTGCACCCAGCCGTAAATACTCATCACCACATAATAAACATTCAAAGCCGACTCGGCATATAACTGCACTTCCATCAGCAATAAAATAGACAATAAAGTAGCCGCGATGCCTGTAGGATAAAGCCATATATTATTGCTTCGCGCCAGCAGTACTTCGGCAACACCCAGGGCAACAGCAAGCCACTGCACCCAGGTAGTTTCCTTTATTTGTTCCATGAAAAGCGATATAAGGCTATGCATGATCAATTCGTGAAATTCGTTTCTATTCGTAACAATTAGTGTTCATTTTAAAAACTAAGACTTAACGATGCCATAAAATTGCGTGGCGCCTGCGGGAAAAAGTAGTTATAGTTCACCACGTGACCGCCTTCAATATCAGGGTAGGTAGCACCATTGGCTTCATATTTCTTACTGAAGATGTTGTTCACTTGTAAACCCAAACCAATATTTTTTACCGACCGTACGCTGAAGTTATATCTGAGCCTCACGTCGCTCACAAAATAACCTTTCAGGTAACGGTTCACCGCATAAGGGTTATCCGCGTTTTCGGGGGCTATACCAAAACCCTCAGGGTTTTGATTCATGGTATTATCAATATATTGCTTGCTGATGTATTTGCTAATAAAGGCAATTTCGCCGCCTTTAACAGGACTGTAGCTTATTACACTTGAACCGGTGAACGACGGCGAAAAGGCGATGTCTGTTTTTTTGAAGCTTTCCCCCACCAATGTGCCATCATCATAATTAGAGAAGAACTGCTGGTAATTTTTGATCTTGTTGGTACTTAAAGTGACTGTTAAGCCCCAGTTTAGTTGACTGGTAATTTTTACTTTGCCATCAAGCTCCACACCGGCCCGGTAGCTGTCTTTTACATTGGTACGTATAGGCGAGCCCACATCATTAAGCGCCCCTGTTAATATCAGCTGGTTTTTGTACAGCATATAAAAGGCGTTGATGCCCCCTGTAAAAACAGCGCTGCTGGTGCGGTAACCGGCTTCAAAATCTTTCAGGTTTTCTGATTTTGGCCGGTTTTGCGGCGGCGAATCTACATAATCATCCCGGTTGGGCTCGTGATTACCTACCGCGAATGAGGCATACACATTGCTGTGCTCGTTAAACTGATAGGTAATACCGGCTTTAGGATTAAAAAAGTTGAGTTCGGCGGTTTGTTGGGCATTATTCAGGTTCTTGTCTATCCCAAAAAAGGAATAATAAATGTGGCGGTATTGCACATCGGCATATAACAAAAACTGACTAAGATGCCATTCGGCACGGTAAAAAATGTTAAAATCATTCTTCTTGGCATTGTCGCGGTAGTATTCATAATCCGGACCGATACCTGCGCTTTCCTTAGTGTAAATAACGTTGCCATAATGCGCGCCCGAGTATTGGTTATAAGCGCCGCCCAAAGTCATGTTCAGGTTGGTTTGTGGCTGATATTTGAGGGCATAGGTAACGCCATAAAAATCGTTATCAAGCCAAAGACGGCGCACCAGATCGGTAGCACTGATGGTGGAGCCGCCAATCACAACAGGTGTCAAACCATAGTTTTTTAAAGAATCGGCATTCCTGAACTCCTCATAATAACCTTTGCCTTTGGTATAATGCAAAGCCCCGCTAAAGGATAGCTTATCTGATATTTTTTGATCGTATAGTAGCTGGTAATGGTTTTGGGTATAGTTATCAACCTGATCTTTGTAAAACGACCCATCGGCATTTATCAATCCCAGTTCGTTATAAGTGCGGTTGTCTGAACGGATATTGTCACCTATCACATAATCAGGCACACCGTTCCAGGCCTGGTAAGTACGCTCATAGCCCGAAAATACATTTGCCCTTAAAGTGCTGTTTTTACCATACCATGCACCGCTTACAAAAAATGATTTCAGGTTTGATGACGCCCTGTCGATATAACCGTCAGAATGGATACGCGATAAACGGCCATCCAAACTAAAATGCCCGTCAAGCAAACCGGTACCCGCGCTCACCGTGTTTTTGATAGAGCCATAGGAGCCGGCCGAGGTATTAATATCGGCATAAGCCGTATCGCGGCGGGTGGTGGTTTGTATATTGATACTACCCCCAAAAGCGCCCGCGCCATTGGTTGATGTACCTACCCCACGCTGAATCTGGATATTATCAACAGACGAAGCAATATCGGGGAGGTCAACAAAATAAGAGCCCTGGCTTTCCGAATCGTTATAAGGGATGCCGTTAATGGTAACGTTTACCCGTGTAGCATCAGAACCACGGATGCGGATACCGGTATAGCCAATACCTGCGCCCGCATCTGAACTAACCACCACAGATGGTGTTTGATTTAACAAATACGGCAGATCCTGCCCAAAGTTGTTTTTGGCCAGATCCTTTTTACTCAGGTTGGTATAAGCTGTTGGTGAGTTTTTGCTTGCCCGGGTGGAGCTTATGGTTACCTCCTCGGCGGTAAGCGTACCGTTGTTTAGGGTTAGGTTAATAACCTCGTTGGCCCTTAAAGTTACGTTTTTAGTGATGGCCTGGTAGCCGATGTAAGTGGCTTTAAGCAAATAATTGCCTGCCTTAAGATCTGTAAAACTATATTTTCCCGATGCATCAGCAACAGCGCTCATGGCTGGGGTTACAATAGAAACGGAAGCCCCGGGCAGTGCCTCGCCAGATGCGTTAGTGATCTTTCCCGTGATAGAAAGCTGGGCCGATGCCATGACAGGCAGCAGCAGGGCGGTGATCGCCACAAATAAAATTTTCAAAATAATGAATAAACTAAAATAGTTAAACCATCTGCCCATCAGGGTGAACGTGCAGTACACTTAACCTGGTTACCTCTCCCTACGCCGGCATTACCCGGATCAGGTGCAGCCCCCCGGCCCCCTAAAGGGGGAGTGTATAGCTTAAAGAAAAAATCTTCAGGACTATTAACTCCCCTTCAGGGGGGCGGGGGGCATGGGTTTGATCTCAGCCTGTCTTTCAGTTTGGTAAAAACAATTTGTTTTTGAACCCAAAGCAAGGCACCCCTTGAGAATTATGCTGCAAAGATAGGATTTGATTCTGAATTTTCCACAATTGTTTGCTTTACGAGGATAAGAGCGGCTTATTCGTTGCGGGTGTTTTATTGCAGACTTTAAACAATGGCATAAAACCTTTCTCCTTTTACCTTTCGGCTTTCACCTCAAAAATGTACTTTTGCAAACTTTTATTAAACTATTGCTATGCTTAGAACTCATACCTGCGGCGAATTAAATATCAGCAACTTAGGTCAAACCGTTACTTTATGCGGCTGGGTACAAAAATCACGCGATTTGGGCGGCACCACATTTATTGATGTGCGCGACCGTTATGGTTTAACCCAATTGGTATTCAATACCGATACCGATGCCTCCCTGCGCGAAAAAAGCCGCGAACTGGGTCGTGAATTTGTGATAAAAGTTACCGGAAAGGTGCTTGAGCGCTCTAACAAAAACCTTAAAATACCAACCGGCGAAGTTGAAATTGCCGTTAAAGATATAGAAATACTGAATGCTGCTAAAACCCCTCCTTTTCAAATAGAAGATGATACCGATGGCGGCGAGGAGCTGCGGGCCAAATACCGTTATCTCGACCTGCGCCGTGCACCTATACGCAATAACCTGATTTTACGTCATAAAATGGCCCAGGAGGTACGCAAATATTTGGATGCGCTTAACTTTATTGAGGTGGAAACCCCGGTACTCATTAAATCGACCCCGGAAGGCGCGCGCGATTTTGTGGTGCCAAGCCGCATGAATCCCGGTGAGTTTTACGCTCTGCCGCAATCGCCGCAAACATTTAAACAATTGTTGATGGTGAGCGGTTTCGACCGTTATTTCCAGATCGTTAAATGTTTCAGGGATGAGGATTTAYGAGCTGATCGTCAGCCGGAGTTTACCCAGATCGACTGCGAATTGTCATTCATTACCCAGGAAGATATTTTAAATATTTTTGAAGGCCTTACGCAACACCTGTTCAAAACTGTAAAAGGTATTGACCTGGGCGCTTTCCCGCGGATGCAATATGCCGATGCCATGCGCCTGTATGGTTCTGACAAACCTGACGTGCGTTTCGGGATGGAGTTTGTGGAGCTGAATGATATTGTAAAGGGTAAAGGATTTAGCATTTTTGACAATGCCGAACTGGTGGTAGGTATCAATGCCAAAGGCTGCGCCAGTTATACCCGTAAACAAATTGACGAACTTACCGAATGGTTAAAACGCCCGCAAATTGGCGTTACCGGCATGATCTATTGCCGTTATAACGAGGATAGCACCTTAAAATCATCGGTAGATAAATTTTACAGCGAAGATGAACTGACCAACTGGGCGGCCGCATTTAATGCTGAAAAAGGCGACCTGATGCTGGTACTCGCCGGGCAAACCGACAAAGTACGTAAACAACTGAACGAGCTTCGCCTGGAAATGGGTACGCGTTTAGGCCTGCGCGATAAAAACAATTTCGCGCCGCTATGGGTATTGGATTTTCCGCTGCTGGAGTGGGATGAGGAAACCGGCAGGTACCATGCTATGCACCACCCGTTCACCTCGCCAAAGCCAGAGGATATAGCTATGCTGGATACCGATCCGGGAGCAGTGCGTGCTAACGCTTATGACCTGGTGATTAACGGTACTGAAATTGGCGGTGGCTCCATCCGGATCCATGACCGTACATTGCAATCGCTGATGTTTAAGCACCTGGGCTTTTCGCCAGAGGAAGCACAAAAACAATTTGGCTTTTTGATGGATGCTTTTGAATATGGCGCACCTCCGCATGGTGGTATCGCTTTCGGGTTTGATCGTTTAGCCTCTATTTTTGCAGGGTTGGATTCTATTCGCGATGTGATCGCTTTCCCTAAAAATAATTCGGGCCGCGATGTAATGATCGATTCGCCATCAACCATCGCCGATACGCAGATGAACGAACTTAAGATCAAAACAACTGTTTAAATTAATTATAACGCTGCATACCCAAAGCTCTCTTCAAATTTCTTCCTTCCGCGGAAATCTGGAGGGAGCTTTCTTAATAAAAGCCCTATGAAGAAATACATTTTACTGCTGAGCGCCATTGTTATTACAATAGCTTCCTGCACTAATGGACCATCTGTTGAAATGGCTCAGCAAGCTAAAACCGATGACTCTACCATAACGGCATATCTGGCCGCTAATCCCGCTATAAAAGCAACTAAAGACCCATCAGGTTTATATTACCAGGTGGTAAAACAAGGTACGGGCGCTTATCCAACTGCAAATTCTGTTGTTACGGTTAACTATACCTGCAGCCTGATTGGTGGCCGACGGTATGACTCGGGAGATGATTTTACCAGGCCACTGTCTGATCTGGTAAAGGCATGGCAAATAGGTGTGCCGCATGTAAAAGCGGGTGGCAATATCATGCTATATGTACCACCGCACTTAGCGTACGGACCAAGTGGTGCCGGGCCTATTCCTGAAAATGCCGTGTTAGCGTTTGACATCGACCTGATCAGTTTTAAATAAAAGCTCCTTTTGTATGTAAATAGCGTTAGCTTTATATAAATTAAACCATCACTATAGTTTTTAATTGTAAAATCTGTTATAGGATTATAAGAATGATCATGAAAAAATACTTTTTGCTATTAGGTTTATTGGTTGTTACATTAACATCATGCCTAAAATTATCAAATCAGGAAACAATGCAACCTACTCCGGTTGATCCGGTGATACAAGCCAAAGCCGATAGTGTGGCTATTACAGCTTATTTGGCAGCAAATCCAAGTATAACCGCAAAAAGAGATTCGGCGTCGGGTTTGTATTATCAGATAATAACTCCTGGTACGGGTGCCAATCCAACTGCAAATTCAATTATAACAGGTGCTTACACGGGCAAACTACTTAATGGCAATCAGTTTGATTCACAGACTTTAAATGAGGTGGCCTTATCCGGTTTAATACCCGGCTGGATAATTGGTATCCCGTTTATTAAAGCCGGCGGACGGATCTTATTGATCATACCATCGGGACTGGGCTATGGCAATCAGGTACGTGACCAAATACCGGCAAATTCGGTATTGGTATTTACGGTTGACCTGATCAGCTTTAAATAATAGTTATAACATATTAATTGAAATAAAACAGGCCCGGTACAATTGTACCGGGCCTGTTTTATTTCAGGTAGTTCCTGGTATTCTCATTAAAATATCTAATAAGCTAAGACATATAATTTTTGAAGTATTGTTCTTATCTTAACTGTTTTAAAAGCCGGTATGAAAAAAAGTTACATTTTGTTTTTTTCACTGTTTTCGCTCAGTGCATTCGCGCAAAAAAATGATGCGGTAAAAACACAGGTAAGCAGTAAAGCCGACGCTTTACAAACCCAGATCATTGCCTGGAGGCGCGACTTTCATGAACACCCTGAACTTGGGAACCATGAAGTGCGCACATCAGCAATTATTGCCAAACACCTGCAGTCGTTAGGTATACAGGTACAAACCGGTATTGCCACAACAGGCGTTGTAGGGATACTAAAGGGAGGTAAACCCGGCCCCGTAGTTGCTTTACGTGCCGATATGGATGGCCTGCCGGTAATTGAACGCACTCCGGTACCTTTTGCATCAAAAGTAAAAACCACCTATAACGGACAAGAAGTTGGCGTAATGCATGCCTGCGGACACGATTCGCACATGGCTATCCTGATGGGGGTGGCACAGGTGCTATCAAGCATGAAAAGCGAATTGCATGGTACAGTAAAATTTATTTTTCAACCAGCCGAAGAAGGTGTAGAGCCCGGTCAGAAGGGTGGGGCCGAAGAAATGGTGAAAGAGGGAGTATTAGAAAGCCCTAAAGTTGATGTTATATTTGGTTTGCATATTAATTCACAAACAGAAGTGGGTAAGATCACCTACCGACCTGGCGGCACTATGGCCGGGGTTAACGATATGCAGATCATTGTAAAAGGGCGTTCGGCACATGGCGCCTACCCCTGGTCGAGCGTTGATCCTATCGTGGTTTCGGCCGAGATCATTAATAACCTGCAAACTATTGTAAGCCGTAATATTGATATAACTCAAAACCCCGCGGTAGTAACCATAGGGTCAATAAAAGGGGGCAACCGTTCCAATATCATCCCCGAGTCGGTTGAAATGCTGGGCACTTTACGCTCATTTACCCTGGCTGATGAAAAAACACTGATAGAAAGGGTTAAACAAATAGCCACCAAAACCGCCGAGGCGCAGGGCGCCACTGCCGAAGTGAAGATACCTTACAGTAACCATTATCCGGTTACATTTAATGATCCTAAGCTTACCCAAAAAATGCTGTCCAGTTTACAACGAACCGCCGGAGCCGAAAATGTGCTGTTGCGCCCGCCGGTTACCGGAGCCGAAGATTTTAGCTTTTATCAGGAAAAAGTTCCGGGATTGTTCTTCTTTTTGGGTGGAATGCCTAAAGGCCAGGACCCACTTAAAGCACCATCGCACCATACGCCCGATTTTTATATTGACGAAAGTGGTTTTACATTAGGTGTAAAAGCCCTTTGTAACTTAACTTTGGATTATATGAATAGCAAATAGCATAAATTCTATTAACTGAATATCATGAAGAAAAATATATTAGCTGTGGTATTTGTAGCACTGTCCTTAACTTTATTAACAGCACAAAAAACATGTGCCGCAAGGGTAAGTAATGTAGATACCGTTAAGGTGTTGAAAGCAATAAAACCCGAGGTTTTGGAAATTGTAAATACCGTATTACAGGCTTCCTATACTTTTAAAATTGAGAAAGTATCTGATATATATACCCCCAATGCGGTTGTAAGTGATGAGCAGCAGCCGTTTTCATGGAATGGGCAGCTGGCCGGCGTACAGTGGGTAAACTCGGTTGAGAAGGCTGTTAAGGAATTTAAAATAAAAGATTTTAAAGTTAATGTAAAGCGCATCAAGATTTTTCAGCAAACCGAAGAAATTGCCTACCTGGTGGTACCTGTTGAATATACCGGCACTATTAACGGCGAACCATTTGATGAAGAGGGTGCGTTTTCATTTGTGTTGCGTATAGTGAGTGGCAAATGGCTTATTAAGAGCCAGGCATGGGTGCCTAAAAATGGCCTGTAATAGTATAAATCCTTAACCTTATATATGGAACCCGAACTGCTGACCTTTAAAAGTTTTAATGATATAGTCCTGGCTAACGCCCTTACCGAATTATTGGACCAGCATGATATTCCGTATGATGTGGAAGAAAGTTCAGTGGCATTTAACCCAGCCTTTGTAAATAATGAACTATCAAAGGAATACGCGGTAAAGATAAAAGGCAAGGATTTTACCCGCGTAAATGAGCTGTTAAATGATAACGAAACTGACGACATCAATCAGGTAGAAAAGGATTATTATTTATTTGATTTTACCGATGAAGAGTTGCTGGACATACTGGCAAAAGCTGATGAATGGAGCTCATTTGACTATCAGCTTGCCCGTAAAATATTAACAGGACGAGGTGTTGAAATAAATGACAAAGCCCTGGCCGACCTGAAAAAAAGCCGGATAGAAGAATTAAAAGCAACAGAACCATCACAAACCTCCTGGATAATTATAGGCTATATATTTGCACTGGGGGGCGGTATAATAGGCCTTTTTGTTGGCTGGCACCTGTCATCCTACAAAAAAACACTTCCTGATGGTGAAAGGGTTTACGGCTACAATGAAAACGACCGGAAACAAGGTAAACGGATATTTTACTTATCCATTGTTGTTTTTGCGGCCAGCGTTATTTATAAAATTGCACCTGCATTTACCGGGAACGGGTATTAAATAATAATTCACCCTTGCCCAACCTACTTTTCATCTGCAGTAAAAATCAATGGCGCAGCCCTACGGCCGAGCTTTTGTTTAAAAACCACCCGCAGCATACCGCGCAATCTGCCGGCACCAGTGATAAGGCCCGCATCCGTGTAAGTCAGAAAATAATAGATCGCGCCGATGTAATATTTGTAATGGAGCGCAAACACAGAGATCTGCTCAGACGGCGCTTTAATATTACCGGTAAGCAACTGATTGTGCTGGACATCGAAGACAATTACCACTTTAACGATCCGGAATTGATTGAAATTTTGAAGGAGGCGTTGAGGGATTATTTGTAAAAATTAGGGGCTGTCATGCTGAGCCTGTCGAAGCATGGGGGGCAGGCCTTTCCGCGCGACCCCTCGACAAGCTCAGAGTGACATGCCTTCTCTTCATCTGCACATTTCAAATCTGCATATCTGCACATCGAAAACCCTACCCCAATATCTCCTTAATATCATCAGCCGAAAGCGATTTGATAAAACTTTCTTCGGTGGTGATGAGAGCGCGACTGAGACTAAGTTTACGTTGCTGTAGGGCCAGGATCTTTTCTTCTACCGAATCTTTGGTGATGAATTTATAGATAAACACGTTCTTGGTTTGGCCGATGCGGTGCGTACGGTCAATCGCTTGTTGCTCAACTGCCGGGTTCCACCATGGGTCGAGGATGAAAACATAGTCGGCCTCGGTAAGGTTAAGGCCTACGCCACCTGCTTTGATCGAGATCAGGAACACCCGTGTTTTCTCGTCTTCCTGAAATTGTTTTACCACATCACCGCGGTTTTGGGTACTGCCATCCAGGTACACGTAGGGTACGCCTTGCTGATCAAAATACTCGCGGTAAATAGTTAGCTGCTTAACAAACTGTGAAAACACCAGCACTTTATGCCCGCCATCCAGCACATTGGCCAGGGTATGCACCACGTTTTCAAACTTGCCGCTGTCGCCTTCATAATCCTTATCAATCATGATGGGGTGGTTGGCAATTTGCCTCAGTTTAATAAGGCCCTGCAACACCTGTATCTGGGTTTTGGCAAAGGTGCCGTCTTCCAGGCTTTTCAGCAGTTCGTTACGGTATTCTGATTTTACTTTTTCATATACCGATGCCTGTTCCTCGCTCATCTGGCAATAGAAAAGGTTCTCGGTTTTTGGTGGCAGCTCGGTAGCCACCTGCTCTTTGGTTCGGCGCAAAACAAAGGGCTTTATGAGGGCCTGCAGCTTACGGGCCTTATCTTCGTCCTTTTTCTTTTCAATGGGTGTTACAAACTCATTCTGAAAAAACTGCTGCCCGCCAAGTAAACCCGGATTAATGAACGACATTTGTGTCCAAAGGTCATTAACCGAATTCTCAACCGGTGTACCGCTCAATATCAGTTTAAATCGTGATTTTAGTTGCTTAACCGATTGGAACGACTTTGACGACGGATTTTTAATGTTCTGGCTTTCATCCAGTATCACATAATCAAAAAAGTATTCCTTAAACATTTCAATATCAATACGGCTGATGCCATAAGTGGTAATCACTACATCGTAATTGGCAAACACCTCGGCAGATCGATAGCGCATGGTTCCGGTATGCACCATCAGTTTTAGCTGCGGCGTGAATTTTTTTGCCTCGTTAAGCCAGTTGTAAATTAACGATGTAGGCATGATCACCAATGAGGTGCTTTTGCTGCCGCCGGCTTCGGTATCCTCTTTATGCTTTTGTAGTAATGCAAGGGTTTGTATGGTTTTACCAAGCCCCATATCATCGGCAAGGCAGCCGCCAAAGTGGTAACCCTTTAAAAAATGGAACCAGTTATAGCCGGCTTTTTGGTAGGGCCTTAAATTACCGGCAAAGTTTTGCGGCATTTCAACCTCTTCCAACTCCTCAAAATCAGTAAGCTTTTGCAGCTTGCGGGTCATGGTCACGTTGGCCATTTCGCCTTCGGCAAGGTCATTCACCAGGCCTATGTGGTGGCGGCGTAATTTAAGCTCATTACCGCCTTCGGTAAAATGCAGCAAGTTGCCATATTGCGAAAACCACTTTTCGGGGATCACCGCTATCTCGCCCGATGGCAGGGTAAATTCCTTTTTACGGTTCAGGATATGGTTTTTTAGCTGTATAAAAGGTATGCTGTATGGGCCAAACCATACAATGGCATGAATATCAAACCAGTCGTTATTTTCCTTTACCTCCAGGTCAATTTTACTGTTGCCAAATACATAGCGTTTCTGACCTTCGGGCTGTTCCAATTCAAAATCCTGCTCTATCAGCTGGTCGTGGTGCTGGTTAAGCCATTCAAAAACAGAGAAAGAGTGATCGGCGTCCTCATCATGGTTATCTACCTCCAGGTTTTGGAAAAGCGTTGATACCGTTCTGAGGCCCATTTGCTCCAGCTGTTGCATTTTATTTTTTTCCCAGGTGATGGAACGTTTAATACGGTGAAATATATATTCATCCCCGTTTTTTTCCATCCTTACAGATACATGCCTGCCATCGCCATAAGGAAAAATATAGCCGGCATATTTAAAGTACAATTGCAGCTGCGAAGTGCCGCCTTCAATATAAATAGGCTTTAAAGCTGCCTGTGCATCATATTTTTCGGTATTTATCGTGAATCCTTCGGCATAAACGTTATGCTTTTCTATCAGCGGGGCTACAAATTTTTCGAAGTATGATTGTTCTGACGAACGCGGGATAGCTATAAAACGCTTGTTTAAAAATGGCTGCAATTTTTTACCCTCTATTTCCTTATCAAAGTAGTACAAGGTATCATCAAGCAGCATCCAGGCGGGGTGGTTACAAATGATCTCGGCATTTTTGAACATGAACTCAATCCGCATACCCTGGTACTTAATAGTCGGGAAATACCTGATCTCCTCTTCATTACGCCTGAAATGGAACAACACGGATGCCGGTTCGGTGGCTATTTGCAGCTTGCGTTCGCCCGGATAACCCTCCTTGCTCATCTGGTACACCTGCTTATTGCATAGCAGGGTTAATGCCTCGGCCATGCGCTTTTCCATTTTAGGGCGGATGGTATCAAACAGTTGCTCGTTAAAGATCTTCGCAAAAAACTCAAACGGGCGGATGGGCTTTTTATAATATCTTTTAATTACGTTGCCCTGTTCCATCTCCTCCAGTATTTTGATGAGCTTGATATCAGTATCATCAAGGCAATGGACAAATTCCTTAGCCGTATTGGAGAATAAACGCTGGTGGGTTAATGAAAATTCGCCGTTAGGATTAAGCTGAACAATGTGCGGTTCAATGACATACGACAGGTACTCATGCCGGGCAATGGCATATATAATTTGGCAAGGTTTTGTACTGTCGACGCGTAGCATTAAACTTTTAGATAAAAAATTTATTGAAGCTACATCAACAAAAAATTCAAACGTAATGAGAATTTGCTGTAATTGAAAGAGTTTTTTGTTAAATAATTGTTAACAGGCGCATTAATTTGGTTAAAGAGTTGATTTAGTTACCTAAAAGCTCAATCAATAAGTCATGCCGAACTTGTTTCGGCACCCCACGGGACAGTTAGTCAATATATCGTACGCTATTCATATGAGATGCCGAAACAAGTTCGGCATGACTTATTTATTTTCTCTGGAGCCGAGCGACTGCGGTAATTTATTCCCCCTTTAGGGGTTAGGGGGCTTAAAACTCCAGCGCCAGCTGGTCGCCGGGACCGGCTTCTCTTTCTTCTTTTTGTTTGGGTACGATATCGCCAAAATTGGAGAGGGATATGCCCAGCAGCCTGATCCTGGCATCTTCAGGGTTGGTGGCGGCTATAAGTTGTTTGGCGGTTTTACTGATGGTTTCCAGATCATTGAAAGCCGTGGAGAACGATTGGTTACGGGTGATCTGTTTAAAATCACTGTATTTTACTTTGAGCGTGAGCGTACGGCCCTTTAGCTCATATTTAAGCAGCCGGTTGTGTACCGTTATCGCTATTTTGTCGAGCTCGACCTCCATTTCTTCGAGCGTGGTGAGGTCATAGGCAAAGGTATCCTCGGCCCCTAATGATTTTGTTTCGCGGTGTGGCTGTACCTCGCGGTTATCAATGCCGCGTACTATCTGGTAATAAAATTTGCCGGCTTTGCCAAAATGCCGGGTCAGCTCATCCTCGGTAAGCTTTTTTAAATCGGCGCCGGTATGCAGGCCCATTTGTTTCATTTTTTGGGCAGTCACTTTACCTACGCCAAAAAACTTTTCGACGGGCAGGCGCTCCATAAAATCTTCGATGGTTGATGGGCCAATAAACTTTAACCCATCAGGCTTATTAATATCAGATGCTATTTTGGCTACAAATTTATTGATGGATACCCCTGCCGATGCTGTTAGCTGCAGTTCATTTTTTATAGCTTGTTTTATTTGCCTGGCAATTTCAATAGCCGAGCCAATGTTTAGCTTATCGTTGGTTACGTCGAGATAAGCTTCATCCAGCGAGAGCGGTTCTATCAGATCTGTATACCGACTGAAGATCTCCCTGATCTTTTGCGAAACCTCATTATACGCCGCGAATCGGGGCCTCACAAATATGGCATCTGGACAAAGCTGTAAAGCCCTTTTTGACGACATGGCCGAGCGGACCCCAAACTTACGGGCCTCATAACTTGCCGTGGCTACTACGCCACCCCGGCCCTGCGGCAAGCCACCTACTACTAAAGCCTTGCCCCGGTATTCCGGGTTATCCCGCTGCTCAACCGACGCGTAAAATGCATCCATATCAATATGGATGATTTTACGAATTATTTGCGTGAGCTCGTTTTGCATGGGATAAAACAAATATAGCTTTCTAACCCTATAAAGGGTTATTCAGTGTCGATGTTGGGGGAGAGGGTTAAGTATCTCTTTAACATCTAATATTCTTCTTTGTAACAATAAACTATAATTAACATAAAAATTATATTGCATTTTAATTCCATTGTTGATATTTGGCAATTCCAAATCAATAAGAATGAAGTTTAAATATCTACTGCTTATTTCATTATCCTTTACCACCATTTCGGTATCGGCACAAAAAAGAAAATCCGTATCCGGTCAAACAGCCTCCAATACAACATCACTGTCCCGTCCCAAACTGGTTGTTGGCCTGGTGGTTGATCAAATGCGTTGGGATTATTTATACAGGTATTATGACCGCTACCAAACCGGCGGATTTAAACGTTTATTGAATGAGGGTTTCACTTGCGAAAATACCAATATTGACTATATACCAACCGTAACAGCCGCTGGGCACACCTGTATATACACTGGTTCGGTACCCGCTATACACGGTATAGCAGGTAACGATTTTATTATACAGGCAACCGGAAAATCCATGTATTGTACTGATGATAGCACCGTAAGGGCCGTTGGCAGCACCTCAAAAGCCGGGCAAATGTCACCACGTAATTTGTTGGTTACTACCGTTACTGACGAGTTAAGGCTGGCAACAAATTTTAGATCAAAAGTAATTGGTATTGCCCTGAAAGACAGGGGCGGTATTTTACCCGCGGGCCATGCGGCCAATGCCGCATACTGGTTTGATGATGCCAGCGGCAACTGGATAAGCAGTACTTATTATATGACCGATCTGCCTGCCTGGGCCAAAAAATTCAACGATCAAAAAATACCCGAAAAATACCTGAAACAGGATTGGAACCCGCTTTACCCTATAAATACCTACCTGCAAAGCGCACCCGATAACAGCGCCAAATATGAAGGCAAATTTGCGGGTACAATTACACCAACCCTGCCGGTTAAAACATCAGAACTGTACAATGGCAGAATGGGCATGATCCGTTCAACACCTTTTGGTAACACCATGACGCTTGATTTGGCTAAAGCAGCTATTGAAGGTGAGCAATTGGGTAAAAACACCGTGACCGATTTTTTAGCGGTAAGCCTTTCATCAACAGATTATGTTGGTCACCAGTTTGGTCCAAACTCAGTGGAGGTGGAAGACACTTATTTAAGACTTGACAAGGACCTGGCTTCTTTTTTCAGCTACCTGGATGCAACGGTGGGCAAAGGCAATTATTCGGTTTTTATAACTGCTGATCATGGTGCCGCGCATAACACCAATTTTTTAAAGGATCATAACATTCCGGCAGGGCTTTGGGACGACGCAACAACAGCAAAGGAAATGAACGCGATGCTGGAAGATAAATACAAGGTAAAAAACCTGGTGATCAGTATGGATAATTACCAGGTGAATTTTAGTAATGCCGCCATTAAAAAAGAAGGCTTAAACGAAGATGCTATTAAATTGGATTGCATCCAATACCTGCAAAAACAACCCGCCATTGCTTTCGCGGTTGATATGCAAAAGGCACAAACCGCAAACCTGCCCGAAGAACTGCGCAGCCGCATTATCAACGGATACAATGTAGAGCATAGCGGGGTTATACAAATTATTTTAAAACCGGGATGGTTCTCTGGACACGGCGCTACCGGCACAACACACGGTACCTGGAACCCTTATGATACACATATTCCGTTGGTGTTTATGGGCTGGGGCATTAAACATGGCAGCCTTACGCGCCAAACACATATGACCGATATTGCACCTACTGTGGCATCGTTATTACACATACAGGCACCTAACGGTAATATAGGTAAAACCATCAGCGAAGTGTTGGTTCAGGAAAAGCGATAAAAGGGGCGGGGTGCGTGGAGCCCGGATCGGGAAGTCCTGGCATTAGCGCAAACAGGTCTTAAATCAAATTAATACAGAGACGCATACTTGCGTCTCTTTTTCAATAAAATACGGTCACCAGAACAGGGAGAACAATGAAAAAATACGTCTCTAAATTTCATTATTTAACGCAGGACCTTCCGGGGCGCAGTCATGTACAACAGGTGCAGATGGCTTGTGGGGCGGGCGCCAATTGGGTACAATACCGTTGCATGACCAAACCCGAGGATGAACTGATTGATGAAATAAACGAAATAGCCGAGATCTGCGATGACTGGGGTGCCACTCTGATCATTACCAATCATTATGACCTGCTTGATAGGGTTGACGCCCAGGGTGTACATATAGAGGATTTCGACGCTGATTTTGTGACCATACGCAAAGTGATTGGCGAAGATAAAACATTGGGCGCATCTGCCACAAATCCCGATGACCTGTTAAAAATACAAAACCTGGGTGTGGTTGATTACTGCGGATATGGCCCCTTTGCGCATACCGATACCAAGCCAAATGATTATACCTTGCTTGGGTTCGAGGGCTACCGTCAATTGGAAAAACTGCCTGTTAATATCCCGGTGATAGCGGTAGGTGGGATACAGTTGCAGGATGTGGAGCATTTATTAAAAACGGGTATTTATGGGATAGCGGTATCGGGAGCTGTTAATCTGTCGCTTGATCCGGCAGGAATGGTGAAGGAGTTTTACAGGAAGGTTTATTAAGTCGTCAGCCCCCTCTAATCTCCCCCAAAGGGGGAGATTTCAAAAAAGTATTTTAAAGCCCTCTCCTTTGGAGAGGGTTGGGTGAGGCTCCTCAATGACGTGTTGTAAGCAGGGGGAGTATTCCGTCAAATTGTATTAATGTCGTCACAATCACATTGAGTATAAATCCCATATTTATTTTTCATTAAATATTCATTTAATCTGCCTACTTTTAAACAATGTCTTCGCACCACATTGTACGTGAAAAACAAGAGCCTGCTTTACTGGTTCTTGGGGTTGATAATTTTTCGGAAGAGCTGCTGGGTCAGCTGTTGGAGTGGAGCCCTACGGTAATAACCACTCCGCATACTGCCGAAAAACTGGATACCTTTGGTATTAAGGTAGATTGGGTGATCACAGACGGGGAAGGAGGGGTTTCACAGTCGGATGTTAAACTGATGCCGGTTGGTGATGACACATTGACAGGAGCAGCATTAAAATATTTGATCGCACACAACTATCCGGCGGTAAATATCGTAACTGATATATTGGATCTGGATGATTTTGCGGGTTATGCCGGTAAAATTAACCTGGTGATATTTCAGGGGCATCAAAAAATTTATGCGGTTAATTCCGGCTTTAGTAAGTGGAAACCCGCGGGAGAGGTGATCAGGCTGTTATCTGATGCCGTTGAAGTAAATTACAGCGGGTTAGAAAAGGTAGATGCAGACAGGTATAAAACTACCAATGATGGTTTTTTTACCCTGCAATTTGAGCATCCGTTTTTGTTTATTGCCGAAGACCTGGATTGAGTCATAATAAAGTATAAATAAGCTGTTTTTACAGCTAAAAATTTTGTTGGTGTGCTTTTTGTTAAATATAATTAAATACGCGTTAAACCGTTTAAACATTTATTAGTCTATGTATTTATATCAGCAAACAATATCGGGCTGATTAGTTAAAAAATTTTCATCATGAAACGGACATATAAAAACTTATTTTCATTTGCTTTAGGTGCTCTATTGAGCTTGCCTTTAGCTTTTACTGCCAGTGCACAGCATAGAGGTGGTAGCGGCGGCGGCGGTGGTGGCGGCGGTGCCGTAAGATCATCAGGCGGTGGCGGCGGTGGTGGTAGTTTCTCCAGACCTTCAAGTGGTGCTTCTGTTTCGCGCCCTTCATTTAATAATGGTGGCGGTGCACGTTCAGCTGTAGCTGCTCCACAACGTACTTATGGTTCAGGAACTGCAACGCGTAGCGGAGTAAGTGTAGCTCCACAACGTACCAATGGTTATGCCAACAGGCAAAACGTAGGTGTAGCACCTGGTGGTAGCCGGGTTAGCGGAAGCGCAACACGTAATTATGGTTACGGTACCCGTGGTTATGCCAGTGTTGACAGACGTGCCTACAACGGTGGTCGCGGCACTTATTACAGAGGCGGTAATTATGGATATGGACGCCGTGTTTATTCAGGTGCCTATGGCGGTCGTGGCGGTTATTTTGGTAGCCACTACTATTACCCATACCGTAACTATTATAACTCATATTATTTGCCAAGACTTGGTTTTAGCATAGGATTTTTACCTTACGGCTACTACCCATTCTATTGGGGCGATTATCAATATTTCTACAGCGATGGTTTATACTATCGTCAATATAATGACCAGTATACTGTTGTTGAACCACCGGTAGGTGCCGAGATTAAAAATCTTCCTAAAGATGCTCAATCTATCATGATCAATGGCGAGCAGTATTATGAATCAAACGGTGTTTACTACCAGCCTATCACCAAAGATGACGGAACCGCATCTTACGTAATTGCAGGTAAAGACGGCGAACTGAACACTGATCAGGGTGGTAATGGCGATTATCAGCAAGCTCCTCAAATGGGGGATGTTGTATCTCAATTGCCTGAAGATAGCCGGAAAATAAAAATCAACGGAGAAAAGCTTTATGTATCTCCCGATGGTTTTTACTACCAGGAAACAACTGATAACAACGGGAACAAGGCTTACAAAATTGTAGGTACCCCAAGTGATGATCCCGGAGATCAACAATAAGAAAAATTAAAATCCATATACAAACAGGCTGCCTCATTACCGAGGCAGCCTGTTTTGTTTTTGTGCAGTATTATAGCCCCAAATATTAAATGTTATAAAAGTATTTATGCCGATGGTGGTAAATGGCTAACTTTGCCCCCTGTAATGTTAACCTGATATCATGAAATATATAATACCCGGTTCACTTTTTGCCATTCTCATATCCATATCATTGAGCGCCAATGCGGCAATTTTAAAAGATTCCCTAAAATTATACCGAGCCAATAATGCCAACATACAATATGTAGGGCGCATTGATTTTTCAAACCCGTTAAAGCCCAGGATGTGGTCGCCGGGGGTGTATATAAAAGCCCGCTTTAAAGGTAAAAAGTGCCAGCTGCTTATTAACGACGAAGTAATGTATGGCAAGAGCCATAATTACCTTGAAATTGCTGTTGATAATAACAAACCCTATCGCATACAAACCACCGGTAAAACCAATGTGATCACCGTAGCCGAAGGCCTTGCCGATGGGGAACATACAATAACAATCTGTAAAGACACCGAATCGCAAATAGGGTATATTGATTTTGTGGGTTTAAGGTGCCTTAAGCTTTTACCACTGCCTGCCCTGCCAACACGTAAAATTGAATACATTGGTGATTCCATGACCAGCGGCGCAGGTATGGACCAGTCAACCACGCCTTGCGGTAAAGGCGAATGGTACGATCAGCATAATGCTTATATGAGCTACGGGCCGCGCACCTCCCGTAATTTGAACGCGCAATGGCAGCTTACTTCGGTATCAGGCATTGGGATGGTACACAGCTGCTGTAATATGGATGTAGCCATGCCACAGGTGTTTGATAAGGTTTACCTGCGCAATGATTCCCTGGCCTGGGATTTTAAACGTTATCAGCCCGATGTAGTTACCGTATGCCTGGGTCAAAACGATGGCTTGCAGGATTCGATCCTTTATTGCGATATCTACAGTAAATTCATTAAAACATTAAGGCAAAAATACCCCGCTGCGGATATAGTTTGTTTAAGCAGCCCCATGGCCGACGAAAAATTATCCATAGCATTACAGCATTACCTTACCGCTATTATTGCTAATGCTAATTTAACCGGCGATAAAAAGGTGTATAAATACTTTTTCTCCAAAAGATATTATCAGGGCTGTGGCACGCATCCCGATTTAAAAGAGCATGAATTTATAGCCGACGAGCTAACGACCTACCTGAAGCAGCTAAAAGGGTGGTAGCATCTTTTTAAATTAAAGAAAACATTTTTAAATCGCGACTATTGTTATTTAAGTATTACTTAAATAAACTGCTATGGAAAATCATAATCACCAGGAGCTAATTCAGAAATTACTGAATTGTATGTTGGCCTGCGAACACTGTGCCAGCGCTTGCTTACAGGAAGAAGATGTGCAAATGATGACCCGCTGCATCAGCCTTGACAGAGACTGTGCCGATATATGCACACAAGGAGCCCGCTTGCTGCAACGGGATTCTGTAATTGCACATCAATACTTAGTACTATGCGAAGAAATTTGCCGCCTTTGTGCCGACGAATGTGGTAAACATAACCATGATCATTGCCAACAATGTGCCGACGCCTGCCGCATTTGTGCCGAGGCATGCCACGAACATCACCAGCCTATTACACAGGATTAACAGGTGTGATAACTGGAAATTTATAGGGCCATGCTGAGTTTGTCGAAGCATGGTAGGAGGCCTCTGCGCTCGATTCCCATGACGTGTTTCAGTTTAACAATTAACAAATATGTCACTGCGAGCGCAGCGAGGCAATCTCCTCATGCAATTGGCGAAAGTAAAGTTTGTTACTTGTTCTGATGAGATTGCTTCGTACTTCGCAAGTATCCTTTATCCAATCCCTTTACTCATAGCTATGCCGCTCAAAATCATAATCAGATTGTGAGGTGATGATCTTTTTTCGCCGTTCAATATCGGTATCTACATTGTGATCGTAAATATTATCGGTAACGGCTATATCACGCTCCTTATCCTTTTCGGCAAAGTGGATGTTGGCCTCTGATATTTTTCCTATTGCCACGTCATAAGGCCCTTTGGGTGACATGAGCTTTACAAATACCGGCAAACACTCAAACAGGATAAACAGCCACCCGATAAACGAAATGGCCAGGTATGTATCCAGATCGCGCGTGCCGTTTTCATTGTAGGTAAGCTGCCCAAGCGCCCAGTTACGGTCGCTGAAACCTGCAATGCTCGAAAGGCTGTCCAATTGGTGCTCGGTAAATAGCCGGGTGCTGTTCAGGCCCTCATAGTCCTTTCGTGTAGCAAGGTAATTGTCCATCTGCCCTAAATTTTGCGTCACCTCCTTTAAGCGGTTTTCCTTTTCTTCCAACACCGATTGCTTTTGCTTGGCATAGGTGCCATAACCCGTAATGCCCGATGTTTGGTTTGTTTTATCGCCAAAAACTTCCTGGTTAAGCAGGTAGCGCGAGCGGTTAATATCCCTTTCGAGTGAGTCCTTTTCCTTTTTCAGATCGCCGTTTTTGCCCATCTCCATCGCATATTTTTGCTGATAGGTTTTTTCGAGCGTATCAATTCTGCGGTGCTGGCCCTTCAGGTATGAGGTTTTTAACTTCTGGCGTATTTCTTTATCAAATATCTTTAGTTCAAGCGGTCGCGAAATAACTATCCCTATCATAATGGCCAGCAAAATACGCGGCGAAGCCTGTATGATCTGCTGGTTGGTGCTGCCCTCTTTATTAATGCTCGATACAATGTAGCGGTCCATGTTAAAAATGGCGGTTCCCCATATCAAACCAAACAAAATGGCAAAACCTACGGCAAAAGCATCGCCATTAAAAACAAAATACATAGCATACCCGCCGGATAGTGAAGCAAACAAGGCGGTAAAAAATATAGTGGCACCAATACCTACATATTTATTATGCTCAATAGGGTATTTTTTTAGGGTATCAATATGCGCTCCTGAACAAAACCAGAAAAAGCGTGTAATTTTTTTCATCTATATGATCCTTTTTTAGTGATGATAAGTGTTATAATAGTGTAAAGGTTTTAACCCATCATCGTTATTTAAGACACCTTATTGCATCAAAACACAAATATTGTGCAATATTATAGATAAAACGCACTTAGGCTTCGATTGTTACAAAAATCTGGCTTAATTATTTGATATAGAAAAAAAGCTACCTTTGAGTTATAATTTATTTGACATGAACGAGATAACCGTACAGGAACTAAAAGAAAAGATTGACAGTGGCGAGGATTTTCAATTGATTGACGTAAGAGAAGATTTTGAATTTGAAACATCTAATCTGGGCGGCCAATTAATACCGCTTGGCGGCATTTTAATTGAAGCCGATAAAGTAAGCAGAAATAAGCCGGTTGTGGTAATGTGCCGCAGCGGTAAACGCAGCGCGGCGGCCATTATGCAGTTGCAGCAGCTGGGTTATACCAACCTTAGTAATTTGCAGGGTGGTATTTTGGCCTGGGCCGCAGAAATTGACCCCACACTTAACGTATACTAATTATGGGTTTTAAGTTAGTGCTTAACGTATTGTATACCATAGGTATTGTTTTATGTCTGTTTGTAGCATACCAGGCCAATACCAGTAAAAACTATACGCTTTTGGGCGCTGCCATATTGGTAGCAGGGGTAGTTATTGTACTAAAAATAAGGTTGTTAAAAGACGTAAAAAACTCACAAAAAAAGCTGTAACTTCATTGCATGTTTATAGCAATTTTAGGAGTAATTGTGCTCGTTGTGGGTATAGTGCTCAAACGCTCGCCCGAGCCTGCTGGCCGCTTTAGCGGTGTAGTAAGTATTGCAGGGATAGCAATGGTAGCCGTTGGCTTATTACTATCCATGTTTAAAGTTATTGAACCCGGTAAAGTTGGTGTGCAAGCCCTTTTTGGTAAGGTACAGGATAATGTACTGGAAAGCGGTTTGCACATCATAAACCCATTAGTTGATATTACTACGTTTGATATTCAAACCCAAACGTACACCATGAGCGCCGTTAGTAATGAGGGCCAAAAGGAAGGCGACGATGCCATTCGCGTACTATCAAGTGACGGTTTGGAAGTTACCATTGATCTTTCTGTTTTATACAAGGTGACCCCTGACAGGGCGCCTTACATTCTTCAAAACATTGGCGAAAACTATATTGATAAGATCGTGCGCCCGGTATCGCGCACGGCTATACGTGATAACGCTGTAGCTTATGCCGCTGTGGACCTGTACTCTGTGAAAAGACAGGAGTTTCAGGATAAAATAAACCGCTACATTACTACAAATTTTGCCAAAAGAGGACTGGAGCTGCAGCAGATCCTGGTGCGCAACATTACCCTGCCAGCCTCGGTACGTGCCAGTATCGAATCAAAGATAAACGCCGAGCAGGACGCTCAGAAAATGCAATTCGTGCTGCAAAAAGAACGCCAGGAAGCCGAACGTAAACGCGTGGAAGCCCAGGGTATAGCAGATTATCAAAAGATCCTGTCTACCGGTTTGTCAGACAAGCAACTTCAGTACGAAGCCATCAAAGCCCAAAAGGAAATAGCCCTGTCGCCCAATACCAAAGTGATCATCATGGGTGGCAAAGGGAATCCTATTATGCTGAGTGATAAGTAGGGAATACTCACCCCGACATCGCTACGCTTGTCGGCCCTCTCTTGGCCTGTGGCGGAAAGAGGGCTGGGGGATTTCTTCCTTTTATCCAACTTCTTTTTCTAAGATTTTGCCATCCCTCTTTGCGCCACAGGCGCAGAGAGGGTGGTCCAGCGAAGCGTAGACCGGGTGAGTCGGTCCCGGGAACAAGACCGGAGTACATTTTTAGAAAAATTATGATGAGCCTTTAGAAAAAACTGAAAGGCTTTTTTGTTTGCATATATTTCACCATATTGTAAATACGATTATTGAATCTGCTAACCTTATTTTTTATGCAACCGCCTATCACAACTATAGTAAGATGCGTGATATTAGTCATTCTAATACATTCTTCTTTAAGTGTTTTCGCCAGTCCGCAAAGGCCTGATTATATCATTTATAAAAAAGATACTATTGCAACTTACAACCTGTTGGTTGAACAATATCTGCAAAAACATGAGTATAGTAACCGGGAACAACTATTTGGTTTGAGTTTTCGTGATGGGGCATCATTTAGTTGCTGGAGAGGTTACCAGGCTATTTATAAAATAGAGAATGATAGTCTTTTTCTTGCCGATATTATTGATTGTGGCAGCTTTCGAAAAACATTATTAGATAAAAATACCTCACTTAAAAAGATGCGGACAATTTTTGGCGATAGACTTATAAATGACAAAGTGTTTATTGATTGGTTTTCCGGCGATCTGAATTTTCCGTTGACAAATAAAATAGTAAGATGGGATGGCGTTTTTAGTACTATTTATGAAGAGGAGAAAGTGCTGCATATTTCTAACGGCAATGTATTAAATATGGAGGATGTAAATAATTATGTTGACGATCCAAAAGCCATCAACAGAGAGTATAAAGTTAAAATTTCTGATATCTTGTTTAAAAAAATCAAAAGGATAAAATTGAAAACTTCCGATGATTGTGATTGCTCTGAAAAATATTTGATAACAATCGACGAGTATGGAAAGATTTCGAAAGTTAATATGCTTAGATATAAATCAGATGAAGAAATTGACCAGGAGGAAAGAAAAGAATACGATTATTGTACTAATGCAATACTCAAAGCATTAAAAAGCCTAAGTTTTGATATCATTAAAAGCAAAGGAAAACCTATATCGGAAGATATTTATTTAAAGATTTGGGTTGAGGATAACGGGAGAATCAAAAATTGGACAAATTGACCTTAATGAGGCTTTTCTATGCGGCGGACAGGATACAAGTCGCTTCATAAACCTATAAACCGGCCACAATATGACGTTCCCTAAACCGCATGTACTGTGATTTTATAATATCTTTATCACCACTATGAAATTATCAGTATCAGACCACAATACCGGCGGCGATCTGTTGCTGCACAATAGTGAAACGCAGTTTGACCGCTTGTTTTATACCCGCGACTTTGACTATAAATATTTTACTATAGCCTGGAACCGGGGCGAAAAGCAAACCGTTACCATTGATGGTTATGCGCATGATTTTATGCCGAATACCGTGCTGCCGCTCATGTACAACCAATCGTTTTATTTTGAGCGCTCCGCGGATATTGTAGCCTGGCAGTTTAACCGCGAGTTTTATTGTATTGTTGACCACGACACCGAGGTGAGCTGTGTTGGCTTTTTATTTGGCATGAATGATAATGTGTTCATTGATCTGGACGACGACAACCGCAGAAAGCTGCAGATACTGCTGGATATATTTATTGAGGAACTGAAAACCAATGATGACATTCAGAACGATATGCTGGTGATGCTGTTGAAACGGCTCATCACCATGATCACCAGGCTGGCCAGGGCGGGCAAATTCCCCGATGTAAAACTGAACGACGATAGGTTCCACATTTTGCGTAAGTTTAATTTATTGGTTGAAATGAACTTCCATACCCAGCATAGTGTAAGTTATTACGCGGGGCGACTTAATAAATCGCCAAAAACATTGTCCAATCTTTTTGCCCTTTATAACTATAAAACGCCAATCCAGATCATTCAGGAACGGATCCTGATAGAGGCTAAGCGCCTGTTGTCTTATACCGACAAATCGGCCAAGCAAATTACATATGAACTGGGTTTTGATGACGCGGCCTATTTCAGCAACTTTTTTAAAAAACATACCGCTTTATCACCGTCGGAGTTCAGGAATAATAAGAAAATGGTGCCCGCAGGGAAATAATTACAAGTCATCGGGAAGTATCCCCATTCCGCAGCGCTAAAAGTAGGTGCACCTTTGTATCGTTGATCAGGATATAAAAAATCAACATACAAAAACAATGAAAACTCAATCACTAAGAAACAAATTAAAAGCAGGTATAGCTGCTTCAGCAATTATCTTATCAACCATCATTAGCTCTACTCCTAAAGCCGAGGCACAAACTCCTGTAAAGAACGTAGTAATTGTACACGGCGCATTTGCCGACGGTTCGGGCTTTAAAGGCATATATAACATACTTACCAAAAAAGGATATAATGTTACTGTTGTTCAAAATCCCTTAACATCACTTAAAGACGATGTAGACGCTACCAACCGTGCTATTGACAAACAAGACGGTCCGGTTATATTGGTTGGCCACTCTTGGGGAGGCACTGTAATTACCGAAGCCGGTGTAAATCCTAAAGTAGTAGGTCTGGTTTATATAGCAGCCTTTGCGCCTGATAACGGTGAAACCACTTTAAAATTGGTTCAGTCATTACCGGCAGCACCTGAAAATGGCATATTGCCTCCGGACGATAAAGGTTTTGTTTATTTTAGCAAAGAAAAATTCCACGCTGGTTTTGCCGCCGACCTGAGTAAAGAAGAAGCCGACTTTATGTATGCTTCACAAGGCCCTATCGCTGTGCAAGGTTTTGTAGCCCCTGTTACCGAAGCCGCCTGGAAAACTAAACCAAGCTATGGCATAGTGGCTACCGAAGACAAAGCCATTAACCCCGACATTGAACTTAACATGTACAAACGTGCCGGCGCCAAAGTAACCGAAATAAAAGCCAGCCACGTAGTATTTATATCACACCCTGATGCCGTAGCCAAAGTTATTATTGAAGCTGCTAATAACGTATCTGCAACAAAATAATCCGAAGTATTATTTATTAAAAAGCCCGGATGCCAGTAAAGGTATCCAGGCTTTTTTGTTTGAAAATAGCCACTATTGGCCCAGGACAACACTCCCCACGCGTCATTGCGAGGAACGAAGCAATCTCCGGATACAGGGCGAATAGGCATTATGTAGAGCGCTCAATTGCCGCTGAGGCTGTTACTTTTGTCTTGATACAAAAGTAACCAAAAGATCAAGTCAGCAGAAATGCTTCTTTACGCTCATGGCCTTTGCCCTGCAAAGCAGGCAGAACCACGGGCTGCTTAATTTTGCCTCCACTTTCGTTCGCTCATAGCCATCGCTTCAGGCAAAATTGCTAATGCCCTTCCCTGCACACGAGGCCCTCATGTTCTGCCTGCTTTCGTCCGAAGCTTATCTGCTGACGGGGAAGAACGATGGTAGTATGATGTGTTTATACTTACGAAGTTTTAAAAACTTCGTAAGTATTCAAGCATTCCCAGTTGTAGGATATGCCGCTTTAAAAATATGTCATTGCGAGCGTAGCAATCTCTTTAGGCATGGCCAAGAGAAAAGTATAGACAGTCGTGTTCGCATTTTCAAAAATGAACACCTCCTGTTAACAAGAAAAAATTAGTGCCTATAACCTGATCCCCAACCCTGCATCATTATTCAGGATATACCTGCCATCAGCAAAATCGGGCATTTGGTAGGGATTGTTGCTCACCAGGAAGGGTCCGTCAAGATCAACCCAATCACATTGCGGGGCCAGGGCCAATCCGGCCAGGGCGGCGCAGCTGGTTTCGGTCATACAGCCAATCATGATCTTCAGACCAAGCTCACGGGCTTTGGCTATCATCCGGCTGGCCTCATATATTCCTGCCGATTTCATGAGCTTAATATTGATACCGGTATACACGCCTTTGGCCTTCTCCACATCCTCAAAACGCTGCACGCTCTCATCACCAATAATAGGGATGGGACTGCGCTCGGTGAGCCAGGCATTGCTGTCGGGGTCGGTTTTGAGCATAGGTTGTTCTATGAGCTGTACGCCCTGCTCCTGTAGCCAGTAGGTCATGTCGAGGCTTTGCTGCAGATCCGTCCAGCCCTGGTTGGCATCCACATAAAGTGGCACATTGGTTACCGAACGTATGGTGGTAATGAGTTCTTTGTCATTATCCTTGCCCAGCTTTACTTTGATCACCTTAAAACCTTCGGCTTCCTTTACTTTTTTAATGATCATTTCGGGCGTATCAATACCAATGGTAAAGCTGGTCACCGGCATGTGGGCGGGATTGCTGCCTAACAATTGCCAGCAGGGCTGTTGCTTTATTTTACCGTCGAGGTCATGCAGGGCAATATCAATAGCGGCTTTTATGGCCGGGTTGCCGGGTGCAAGGCTATCCAGGTAGTTGATGATCGCGCCAAAATCAAAGGGGGAGTTAAACTGGCTAATATCAACCTTACTCAAAAACTCAGTAGCACTTTGATGGCTTTCACCCATATAGGGTACCATAGATGCTTCGCCGTAGCCTGTATAGCCCTCATGCTTAATTTGCACCAGCATAACGGGGGTAGAGGTGCGCGAAAACTTGGCTATGGTAAAAGCGTGCTTTAATTGCAGTTCAAAGGGTTGATATGTCAGTTCCATGTTAAAATTTCAGATGTGCAGATGTGCAAATATGCAAATTTCAGATGTGTGGATGTGCAAATATGTAGATGTGCAGATGATAAGAAATTTAAGTAAATCCAGTTTAAGGTAAAAAAAGCTGCACATTTGCACATCGGCATATCTGCACATCACATTCCTGTTTATCTTTGCGCCCATGTCGGCACAAATTTATTCACCGTTCGAGCGTTTTAATTTCAGCAATAATAAATGTTTCCTGACCGGGCAGCCTTTAAATACTGAAGAAGAGAAGATCCAGGTTTTTCCGCAATGGCTCATGAGCCGCTACAACCTGGAAGACCAGCCCTTTAAACTGCTCGACGAAAGCATGGCCACCTACAAGGACCTTAAACTACCCTGCACCGCTGCAGTAAACGAGCAATTTCTGGAACCCCTGGAAGCCGAAATTTCCGCCGCCTTTGATGCCGGATACGAAGCCGTAAAACAGCTTGACGACCTGAAACTTTTTCAATGGGCAGGCAAATTGCTTTACGGAATTATATTTAATGAGATACAGGCCGGTATCAAACAGCAACATGCCCAGGGCGAAGAGTTTAACATGTCGCAGGCTATTATTCATAAGTTTAACCACCTGCATTTGATGCTGCAAAGCTTAAACCTGCCTATTGAGTTTGATGGTTTCAAGCCTTTCAGCATGGTTTTATTTAAGGTAGATAATGCGGACGATGTGTTCGGCTACCGCGATGAGATCAATACCCTGACTTTCTCGCTGCGGATAAAAGATTTCGGATTGATCATTTGCCTGCAGGATAATGGCGCTAATGCCAGCTATCACAAAGAAGCTTTAGAAAAGATCAAAGATCAAACCCTGCACCCCATACAGTTTGAAGAGGTAAATGCCCGCTTCTTTTATTCGGCCTACCTGTTTAACCGCCTGCCTGAGTATAATATTTTACCCGTTAACGATACCATTTATATAGAGGCCATGCCCCTGCGCGGTACCAGCACCAAACCCTTGTTTGACGACTGGGTAAATAAAATTTATGGTCAGGTGCTCGAAAACTTCTGGAAAAACTGGGGTTTCCTGCTCCTCGAGATCATCAAAAATCCCGAAGAGCCGATGAGCTTTTTATTTGATACCGATGGTAGGCCAATTAGTGCACAAGCGATTGCACTCGCTCGGTAATTTGCTGAAAAAAGCCAGGCAAAATACCGGGGTGAAAAATGATGGTGATCATCAACCCGCTAAGTGCGCCGTATAAGTGGGCGTCGTGGTTAATATTGTCGCGACTGTATTTGGAGGAATAGCTGCAATACACCAGGTATAATACGCCAAATATTACAGCGGGTATTGCAATTGGTATTGGCATGATCATCATTCCGGCCAGCGGATTATACAGTATCGCGCTAAAAACCACCGCGCTCACCGCGCCCGATGCACCAAGACTGTAGTAGCTATAGTTTTCTTTATGCTTGAGTACTGATGGCATATCGCTTAAAATTAAACTCACCAGGTATAGCACTCCAAACTGCCAGTGCCCCAAAAGTGGCTCCAACTGAAAGGCAAAAAAGTAAAACGACAGCATATTAAAAAACAGGTGCATCCAGTCTTTATGG
Source organism: Mucilaginibacter sp. P4_E8 (assembly GCF_056401495.1). NCBI lineage: Bacteria > Pseudomonadati > Bacteroidota > Sphingobacteriia > Sphingobacteriales > Sphingobacteriaceae > Mucilaginibacter > Mucilaginibacter sp. P4_E8. Next base: position 38,550 of record NZ_JBFUJG010000016.1, on the reverse strand, counting down.
ACAAGCCCGCTGGTAATAATGGTATAAATATATTTGCCGCGCGAAACATTGTAAGGGTGTAGCATGAGCTTACCGTACAGGTTTTCGTTAGAGAAGGCTATTAACGAGGTGATGATAGTAATGACAAATATTACGCAGGCAACGGGAGCAGTAAGAAGGTTTTCCATTAATTTAAATCGAGTTTGGTATTGGTTAATAACCGGCCTACAGGATAGCGCATATATGTTTTTTCGAAATAGGGCGAGTTACGGTAAACAAAGAAAAGTTGTGCCTGGGCGCTGTTAGCCAGTTGCGGGTCTTTAGTTTTAGCATCGTCCAGTTTCTTTTTCAGTTCAGGGTCTTTTTTTAGCAGCTTGGCCGCAATGTCTTCAAAAACATAATCGGAGTAGTACTCTTTTTCGCCCAGCATGGAATCAAAAAAGTTCCAGGCAAAAAATGAATCGACCCCTTGCGGCTCCAGCGTTTCCACAATATAACGGTTAATTGGCTGATTAGTATATACCACATAATCGCCGGTATAAAATTTCACAGGCATATCAACCGGATTTAGCTTCACGTTATTGTACAGGTAATGCCCTTCAAATGGCTTTTGCGGAGTTTTATAATCGGTAATATAGTACATCTGCAAATTCAACGTAGTATCATGTGCCAGTTGATGCAGTTTTACCCCGTTTAGCTTAAACAGGTCGATAATTTTACCCCACGCTTGCGGAATTACATAAGCAACAGGCTTATCGGCAGTGGCGGTAACTTTGTAGGTGTTATAGTATTTTATGGTTTTGGTATAAGGCTTATCGCGGTCATAGTAAAGGCGTGTTAAGCCGCTAATTTCGCTGGGCTTATATTCGGCGCTGTAGCCTTTAAAGGTGATGGTATCCACTTTTTGCATATCAGCTGCCCAACCTAACGCGAATGTTTTTTGCTGCGTCACCTGTTCATCGGCTTTTTGTTTTAATTCACCTATCAGTTTGGCATCGCGCTGGTTAATATCAATCAGATGCTGCATAAAATCATACGTAGCATACACCCTTTTGTCAAAGGCCTTGAGCATGTGCGTTTCAGTAATATAGCTAATGATGTTATGCTGGGCGGCAAAACCGGTTGCAAAGCGGGGAGTTTCTAAAAAGCTCACAATGCCCGAATCTGGTAAACCTTCCTCACCGGCGCCATAAGGGATCATTTCGTAGCCACTTTTTTTCATGTGGTTGTATAGGTAGGGTGTAAGCGTTTTGGTGGTATAATCGGCCAGGATGGGGTTTTGTTTATCTTTTTGGGTTTCTATCAGGGTCATCACATACTGGTAGTCGGCGCCATCGCTGGTATGGTTATCCAGAAAAATCTCCGGTTTCCAGGTGGTTAATATTTTGGTAAAGGCAAGGGCATTGCGGCTGTCAGCTTTTATAAAATCGCGGTTAAGATCAAGATTACGGTAATTACCCCTGAAACCATAGGCAACAGGTCCGTTTTGGCTTACGCGACTTAAACCACGGTTCAGGCTGCCATCAATATTATACAGGGCTATTAAGCAAATTACCACATCCTTAGGCAGCTGATTTTTTTTAAGCAGATCGCGCACCAGCATCATACTGGCATCAATGCCTTCGGGTTCGCCGGGGTGTATGCCGTTGTTGATAAGCAGAACCCGCTTGTTTTGTTTTTTGATCAACGCCGGATCAAATACCTTATCGCGCGACAGTACGATGAGGGTAAGTGGTTTACCTATATCAGTAGTGCCGTAATTAAGCATTTTCATTTGCTGCGGATACAGCTTGTTCAGTTTTTGGTAATAATCAATTACCTGGGCGTAGGTGGCGGTGTAATTTTTATCCTTGCTCAGTTCAAATGGTGTTAACTGTGCTTTTACGGATAAACTGATAAAGCAAACAAATAAGGCCGATAAAGCTATTTTCATGAATTGTGTTAAAGCTCAAATATAGGGTTAAGTATAAAAAGCAGGCAGGTATGTAAGGGTATTTTTACTATAAAAAGAGTCAAGAGATAAGAAACAAGAGCCAGGGAGTCCGAAAATGGGTCTTAATTCTTATCTCTTGCTTTTATTCCAAAGCAGCAATTTCGGCCTGGATCTTTTTGGGCAGGCTTTGAACTACCAGTTCGTACGAGTGGTCAATCAGTTCGCAGAGTAGCTTACGGGTTAATGAACCATCCATATAAACGGTGTTCCACATTTTTTTATTCATATGGTAGCCGGGTTGTACCTCAGGGTATCGTTCGCGCAGGTCGGCTGCCCGTTCAGGGTCGCATTTGGCGTTGAAGCTGTTGCCGCTTTGAAGGCCTGTCAATAAAAACATTTTGCCGCCAACTTTAAAAACCAAAGTATCCTCACCAAAGGGAAAACCCTCTGTTGCTCCTGGTTTTTGCAGGCAATAATCACGTAGTTCTTCTATGTTCAAAATTTAAAATTCCTTATCAATTTGTTATAAGATACTGTATTGCCAAAATTATACCTAAAACCTATAGTAAAATGGGCATATTGATCAGGTGCGTTATTCTTGAATATTTGTGGATTATCATTGTATCCGTCAATGCCTTCGGCAAAAGTATAATTGTGTTCATAACCTATGGTGATGGTATAGCCCGGTTGATCATAATCGTCATAAATTTTAAACTCATAACCCAACCGGAGTGGTATTACCATGTTTATGCTTTTATCTTGCCCTTCAAAGCCAACGGTGGTGCCTATAGGCCCGTTTTGGGGGTATAAAGGCAAATTAGTTCGTTGTATATCAACCATTTTGTTGCTGATTGCGCCAATGCCGGTACCAATGTAAAAATTTTTCACGATGTTTAAAAAATCACTGTACGAGTAATCAATAATATCACCCATTTGCAAATCGGCATGTAAAATTAACGCCTTGTAATTGTTTTTATATTGCCTGCCAAATTGATCTTTATCAGGCGTGCGCCCTCCTCCTGAAAGTGTCCCGAACTGAAATTCAAGAGCTATTGGCAGATATGGATTATAATTGTAGGCGATATTAAGGTTAAATATGGGATGATAATCCTGCTTCTTTGTATCGGCATAGGCTTTGCCATAGCCAATACCTCCGCCCCATCCCCATTCATAATAATTATAACCGCTTTGCGCTTTTGCGGTAGTTATAGCGAAAACCAGAGCGAAAAACAGAATAAATTTTTTCAATGTTAAATTTTAATCAATATTTACAAAGAAACCAGATGAACATGGTTGCTGATAAAATTTTACTAATATAGCCTTATGAATTTCAGTTCATCACTAAACTTCACGGTAACCGAACGCTTTTTGCGTTATGTTACCCTTGATACGCAATCAGACCCCTCTTCTGTTTCGTTTCCATCAACAGAAAAGCAAAAAGATTTGGGCAGGCTACTGGTTGAGGAATTATTAGCCATTGGTGTGAACGACGCGCACCTGGATGAGTATGGCTACGTATATGCCACTATACCAGCTAATACTGATAAGCGGGTGCCTGTAATTTGTTTTTGCTCGCACATGGATACCGCGCCCGATTGCAGTGGAAAAAATGTTAAGCCCATTGTTCATAAAAATTATCAGGGACAGGATATTGTACTGCCTGATGACCACGCGCAAATTATTAAACAGGCCGAGCACCCCGACCTGAAAAACCAACTGGGCAATGATGTGATCACCGCCAGCGGCACTACTTTGTTAGGCGCTGATAATAAAGCCGGCGTGGCCGAAATTATGGATGCCTGCTACCAGCTGATGAACCATCCCGAAATAAAACATGGCAACATCAGGATATTGTTTACCCCGGATGAAGAGGTAGGCCATGGGGTTGATCATGTGGATATTGCCAAACTGGGTGCTTATGCGGGTTATACCATGGATGGCGAAAGTGCCGGTAATATGGAAAATGAAACATTTTCGGCCGATGGAGCCAGGCTTACTATACAGGGGGTTAGTTCGCATCCGGGCTTTGCCAAAGGTAAAATGGAAAGTGCCATAAAAATTGCCGGTGAGATCATTGCGGCACTACCTGCTAATCWGTCGCCTGAGCATACGGAAGAGATGCAGGGATTTATACATCCGGTACAGATAGAGGGACATGTGGAAACCGCCGGTATTGATTTTATTATTCGTGATTTTGATGAGAAAAAATTAAGTGACCATGCAAACGTTATCCGCAATACAGCCGATGAGGTATTAAAAAAATTTCCGGGATCATCCTACGAATTAACAGTAGCCCAGCAATATCGCAACATGAAAAATGTGCTTGACCAGCATCCGCAGATTGTGGAGTATGCCATGGAGGCCATTAACCGCACCGGCCTAACTGCAAAACTTTGCAGTATAAGAGGTGGTACCGATGGTTCAAGGTTATCATTCATGGGCCTACCGTGCCCTAATGTTTTTGCGGGCGAACATGCCTTTCACAGCAAGCAGGAGTGGGTATCGGTACAGGATATGCAAAAAGCGGTTGAAACCATACTGCACCTGTGCATGATATGGGAAGAAAAGAGCTAAAAAAGATATTAGTCTAAACAAATGTTAATATGTACACCATCAGAACAGCAACTATAAATGATATAGAAACCATAAGGCAGATAGCCGAACAAACATGGTGGGCAACCTACGGCCCTATATTGGAGCGGGAACAGATAGTTTTTATGCTGGGCGAGATTTATTCGGAAGTTAAGGTAAGGAGCCAGATAGAAAATAACCTGCAAACCTATCTTTTGCTGCTTGAAGATGGGCAGCCGGTAGCCTTTGCGGCCTACTCACCCCGCGAGGAAAATGCCGATATTTATAAGTTGCATAAACTATACTGCCTGCCGGTAACGCAAGGTAAGGGGTATGGTAAAATACTGATCAACGAAGTTGCCCAAAAAACCACCGACGCCGGCAAACACATATTGGAACTCAATGTAAACCGATATAATAACGCCAAAAGCTTTTATGAAAAAATGGGTTTTGCCATTGCGTACGAAGAAGATATATCAATAGGTAAGTACTGGATGAATGATTATGTGATGAGGAAGGAATTGTAACGATTTAAAGAAAATTTGGGCATTTAGTTTATAATGGATAATTTCAAGTCTTATCCTAAATTCTTATGCAGTCATTTCCGAGTTCAAGATCTAAGCTGAAATTAAAAATATTTGGCTGGTACCAAATAATTGGGGGAATAGTAGGCCTTTTAATTACCATTTGGCTCTTAGCTCATACAGGGCAGATAAACGGGTTGTTATTATTATTCATTTTGATTGCTTTTGGGCTTTATGGATTCTCCATTTATTGCGGCAGGCTGTTACTTACAGACAACTATTCCAGGGGACTTGGTTTATCAATCATTAATCAGGCACTTCAGATAATACATTTTGCTATGCTTGGTTATGCTTATCAATACGCGTCGGGTTTAATGTTTGAATTAGGAATGGGCATAAATCATGGGCTCAAGTTTAACTTTAATTTTGCGCTTAACTCCATTTGGCAATTATCAATAGGTACAAATAACAGATCATTTCTTTTGGCGATTAACCTTGTAGCTATTTATTGGTTATATTTCATTGAAAAATTAAGAATAGCTATAAAACAAGAGCAGGCAAATATTGAAGAATTGCAACATGACGATGGCTTGCAACTGGATAAGTTAGGAAATGATGATGAACTTACAGATAGTCAACCCGCGTTATAAATTTTAACCCATCTGCTTCTTATACTCTTTTTTCCAATCAAGATAGCCCAGCAGGGCCATGGCTACGTATATAGCATACATCATAGCGGTTAGGTGCAAATCTTTAAAGATATATATGCCTACATAAATAATATCTACAAAGATCCATATCAGCCAATTTTGTAAAACTTTGCGTGCTAAAAGGTACTGGGCCGCTAAACTACATGCCGTACAAAAACTATCCAGATAAGGGAACGAAGCCGTAGTGTACTTTAAAACCGAACCTAATATACAGGTGAATAAAACTATGGCGATAGCTGACAGGATAACCTCTCTTTTGCTGATGAATGTAACGGGTGTTTTTTTCTCATTAGCAGGCCTGCGGCTCCAATGGTACCAGCCGTAAATATTCATGGCCATAAAGTAAAACTGCAGGCCCATATCGGCATAAAGGCGGGCTTCAAAAAAAATAAAGATGTAAATGCCCACGCTTATAATTGCAAAAGGCCAGTTCCAGATGTTGTTTACCGCGGCCAGGTATACACAAAGTAAACCGGTGATAACGCCAATGATCTCGGGCCAGGTTTGATGGCCCCACCATTCCTGGAGGAAATGAATGATCTGCATTGATCAAATATATTAAAAAAGGGCCGTTAAGTATGACTAACAGCCCTTTGCGTTTTTATTGCTCCCCCTTTAGGGGGCAGGGAGGTGCCTACCAGATCTTTACGCGCTTATCCGGATCCAACCACATTTTATCGCCCTTTTTAATATGGAAAGCCTCGTAAAACTCCGGCACATCGGTAAATGGGCCATTAACGCGCATAAAGCCGGGTGCATGTTCATTGGTCAGTATCTGACTGGATAACGACTCCTTGCGCTCCTGCCCAAGCCAACCCAAAGAATAGCCCAAAAAATAACGTTGCAATGGAGTTAGGCCATTGATCGGTTTCCCTTCTTTATACTGCTCGGTCTTTTTAAATGCATCAAGGCCAATTACAATACCACCCAAATCGGCAATGTTTTCGCCTTGTGTGGCTTTGCCATTAACATGCAAACCATAAATGCTATAGCCATTAAACTGGTTTATGAGCATTTGGGCCCGTTGGGTAAACTTTACCGAATCCTGCGGTAGCCACCATCGTTTTAAATTCCCTTTTGCATCAAACAGCCGGCCTTCGTCATCAAAACCGTGTGTCATTTCGTGCCCAATGGTTGATGCCGCGGCATAGCCATATATAACCGCATCGTCAATGTCCTCGTCTCTGGAGCCCGGAATAGTGAATATGCCTGCTGGCAATACAATTTCGTTGTTTGATGGATTGTAATAGGCGTTATAAGTTTGTGGTGTTATACCCCATTCGGTGCGGTCAACCGGTTTGCCCAGTTTGGCGGCGGTGTATTTATGCCACCAGTTATTGGCGCGCATTACATTTAAAGCATAAGGCCCGCGGTTAATTCCAAGGGTCTGAAAATCTTTCCACCTATCAGGGTAGCCAACCTTTGGCATTACTTTACTTAGTTTGTAATAGGCCTTTTCCTTTGTTTGAGGACTCATCCAATCCAACTTTTCAATATGTTCCTTAAAGGTCGCGCGCATGGTTTCTACCAATTTAACATAGCGTTCCTTTGTTTTTTCAGGGAAGTATTCTTTTACAAATATTTGCCCCAATACTTCGCCCATTAAATCGTTCTCGGTATCCAGCACCCGTTTCCAGCGGGGCAGTTGCTCTTTATTGCCATTAAGCACTGTGCCGTAAAAGCGGAATAGTTCCTGATCAAAAGGTTTGCTCAGATAAGGGCCAAAAGCGGTCACCAGGTTTTTACGCAGGTAGTTTTTCCAGTCATCAATACTGTAGGTTTTCAGCGCTTTATTTAAGGCGCGGTAATACTCAGGCTGGCCAACAATAACGGTATCAACATGCTTGTAGTCCATTTTTTTAAATGTTGATGCCCAATCAACATCCGGACTTAGTTTGCCTAAACTGGCTAATGGCATTTTATTATAATTATGGTAAGGATCGCGCAGATCTTCCAATTTACGACTGCTATCGGCCAAAGATCTCTCCAGCTCGTACACCTTCTTAGTTGCTGCTATTGCCACATCGGGTTGCAGCCCCATGAGTTTAAAAATTGCAGGCAAATGCTTTTGCTGGTAATCAGTACGTACGGCAACGCTATGTGCATCCGTATTAAAATAATAATCGCGATTGGGCAGCCCTATGCCCGACTGATCAAGCTGCAAAACTATTTTATCGCTGTTCTTGCTGTCCTGCCCGGGGTAAGCCCCAATAGGAGTTTCTACCCCAATATTTTTAAGATGTGCAAATTCCTCTATCAATCCTTTAACGTCATTTACCGCGTCAATTTTGGCCAGCTCATCTTTAAGGGGCGATAAACCTTGCTTTTCAATTTCAACGGTATCCATGCCGCTGTAATAAAAATCACCTATTTTTTGAGTATTGCTGCCTTTAGGGGCATTGGCTTTAAGGGCATCCTCGTTTATTTTCTTCATGCGGTCGCGCAGTTCTTCTTCTACCACATTGCCAATTCCCCAGGCCGCATATGCTGGTGGTATCGGATTTTTCCTGAGCCAGGTGCCATTGGCATATTTAAAAAAATCATCGCCGGGTTTTACCGTGGTATCCATGTTTTTAAAAACCGGATCGTTATCGGCATAAACTTTTGTTTTATCCTTACAGGCAGCAAGCAGTAACAAGCTAAGTGCACCTGCTGCAATTGCCCGGGTAGAACTTTTTTTGATCATAAATTTTTAAGTGTATGTTATAAAATACAACGGATGTATGGAATAGTAGAATATGAAATAGCAATTTAATAAAAAAAATACCTTTTTAATATATGCCTTGAAAAAAACCGGCCAAAGAAACATCAAAATAGTAACAAACTTTCCTTAAAGTATCCAACCTGATATCTATCTTACCTGACTCTAACCGGGCAATATTGATATTGGTTTCGGTAAAAAACTTTTCCTGGGTTACCTGATTTTGCCTCCTCAGGTTTTTAATTTGGAGAGCTACTTTTTTCTTAAAAGCATCGTCGGAGTTGCTAAGATATTCAAAATCAGTAAGTAGCATGGTTGGGTATGGCTCTTTAGTAATTAGGTAACAATGTGGCGTGACAAATAAATAATATTATGTAATTAAAGTTCAGGAAAAATATTGGTAATAAATATATGTCTGAACAAATATTTACTGACGTTTAGGTGAGCTTGTTTTAAAAATTGTGGCAGCAAAATTGTTTACTTCAATTCGCCCTGCATACGATCTGTGAAAAAAAAATTAAAATCACCTACCTGTGAAAAACTTTTTTTGAATTCTCAGACGCCCAAGTTGAGATTTTTTGTTCTTTGTTTTGGGTTTAATCAATAGTTTAAATTAATTAGGGGAAAGGGAGCTTTGAAAAAAGCTCTCTTTTTTTGTGCAATAATTTTTACTATGCGTGCATAGTAATCACTATATTTATTTTTTTAAATATTATGCATTTCGAATTTACAGAAGAACAGTTAATGATACGCCAGGCAGCGCGTGATTTTGCACAAACAGAATTAAAGCCCGGTGTAATTGAGCGCGATGAACATCAAAAATTTCCGGCCGCGCAGGTAAAAAAAATGGGCGAACTGGGATTTTTAGGAATGATGGTTTCGCCGCAATACGGTGGCAGTGGTATGGATGTTATATCATATGTGCTGGTAATGGAGGAACTTTCGAAAATTGATGCCTCTGCATCGGTAGTGGTTTCGGTAAATAACTCACTGGTTTGTTACGGCCTTGAAAAATACGGCACCGAAGAGCAAAAGCAAAAATACCTGGTACCACTGGCCAAAGGCGAAGTGATTGGCGCGTTTTGCCTTTCAGAACCTGAAGCCGGTTCAGATGCCACTTCGCAGCGCACCACTGCTGTTGACATGGGCGATCATTATCTGCTTAATGGCACCAAAAACTGGATCACCAACGGCAATTCGGCATCAACCTATTTGGTGATGGCCCAAACAGATGCCTCTAAAAAACATCATGGCATTAACGCGCTTATTGTTGAAAAGGGAATGGACGGTTTTACCGTTGGTCCTAAAGAAAATAAAATGGGCATACGCGGTTCTGATACCCATTCGCTCATGTTTACCGATGTTAAAGTACCTAAAGAGAACCGGATAGGCGATGAGGGTTTTGGATTTAAGTTTGCCATGAGCACCTTAGAGGGGGGCCGTATAGGCATTGCTTCACAGGCTTTGGGAATAGCCTCAGGAGCTCATGAACTTGCCGTGCAATACGCAAAAGAGCGTAAGGCTTTTGGTAAAACCATTGCCGATTTACAAGCCATTCAATTTAAACTGGCCGATATGGCTACTGAAATTGAAGCCGCGCGTTTACTATGCCTTAAAGCTGCCTGGTTAAAAGATCATGGGCAACCTTATGTGCAGGCCAGTTCAATGGCCAAACTTTTTGCTTCGGAAGTGGCTATGCGAACAACTATTGAGGCAGTGCAAATTCATGGTGGTTATGGTTTTGTTAAGGAGTACCATGTAGAACGCCTGATGCGCGATGCAAAAATTACGCAGATATATGAAGGTACCTCTGAAATTCAGCGGATTGTGATTTCGCGCGAAGTGTTGAAATAGTTGACTTGTTTAGCCTCATCCTGCCCTCTCTTTTTGAATGGTAATAGCCCATTGTTGGACAGACGGCGAGAATTAAACGCGATATCGACTCACCCCGACATCGCTGCGCTTGTCACCCCTCTCTACGCTTTGCGTAAAGAAGGGATTTCAACATTTTTTTCCTTTACCCTCTTTGCGGCGAAGCCGGAGAGAGGGTGATCCAGCGAAGCGTAGACCGGGTGAGTCAACTGTGGAGGAGAGGGTTCAAAATTGCGAAATTAAAGCCCGCTCCTTTGGAAAGGATTATTACATGAGGACTTCGCCGTTTAGGTGAGGCAAAATAGTTTGAAATAGTTGACTTGTTTTTATACTTTTGACAAAGTATATCAACTTAGTAGACTATTTTAAAGAATGAATTTTAAAACAATAATAACCACCTTATCATTTGCTTTGCTTTTACAGCCAACGTTTGCTCAAACCAAACTTAAAACGGGCTTATGGCGAGGTGCTCTTAAAACAGCATCAGGTACCGAGATCCCTTTTAATTTTGATGTAAAAGATGTAGCAGCTAAACAAGAACTGGCTATAATTAATGGCGCCGAAAGATTTRAAGTAACGGATGTTACCACCAAAGGCGATTCGGTTTTTATACACATGCCTTTATTTGACTCCGAATTTAAGTTGAAATTAGATGGCGGCAATTTAAAAGGTCAGTGGGTAAAACACCTGGGCGAGCGTGATGCCGCTGTTGAATTTTCGGCCACACCTAATACGGCATGGCGATTTGTAAAAACACCGGATAAACCGACTTATAATATAGGAGGTAGGTGGGCGGCTGTTATGGGCGAAGGCGAGGGACGCGATACTACTGTTGGCGAGTTTAAACAGGATGGCAACAGACTTACGGGTACATTTTTAACCACTACCGGCGATTACCGCTTTTTGGAAGGAACAGTATCTGGCGATAAATTATACCTGTCGTGCTTTGATGGCGGCCATGCATACACCTTTACCGCCACCATTAAGGATGCACAAACTTTAATTGATGGTAAGTTTTATGCCGGAGCCACCTCTGTACAGCCTTGGACAGCGGTTAAGGATGAGAATGCCAAATTGCCTGATGCTTATTCGCTTACCGCGCTTAAACCGGGATATAAAAAAATAGATTTTACTTTTAAGGACATTAATGGTAAGGAAGTTTCATTGCAGGACGCCCGATATAAAAACAAAGTGGTTATTGTACAGATCTTAGGGTCATGGTGCCCTAACTGTATGGACGAAACGGCCTACATGGTGAACTACTACAAAAAGTATCAATCTAAAGGGGTTGAAGTTATTGGTCTGGCTTATGAGCGTACCACCGATTTTGAGAAATCAAAAAACGCGGTGCTGCAAATAAAGAACCGGTTTAATGTGCCGTATCCATTATTGATAACCGGTTACACCAGTAACAAGGTTGAAACGGCTAAAAGTTTGCCCATGCTAACTAAAGTGGTTGGTTTCCCTACCACTATTATTATTGATAAAAGCGGCGACGTACGTAAAATTCATACCGGCTTTAGTGGCCCCGGTACCGGCGAGCATTATACTGAGTTTATCAGTGAGTTTGAAAAATTGACGGATGATCTGTTGGCTGAAAAGGGGACTTCTTTTTCAAAATAAAGTAAGTTAGTAAAATAATTCTCGCTGATTGTCATTTCGACCATAGGGAGAAATCTTATACAGTTAGTACATCCTGCGTATAAGATCTCTCCTCGTACCTCGTTCGAGATGACAGTTGTATTAAGTATTTCTTAATTTAATGATTTTCTTCCTCGTCAATTTTAGAGATAGCAGAGATAGGGCTTAAAGTTTGTCCCACTCCAAAATAATCTTCCAGTTCATTTAGGGTTGATGAGCTGGTGGCTATATCTTTAATAATGATGCCCTTTTCCATCAGTAAAATACGGTCGCACACATCGGTAATATGGTTAAGGTCATGGCTGGATACTATGTTGGTAATGCCCTGGTTCCTGTTTGCCTCCTTTAGCATGTTTTTAAGCCTGAACTGTGTGCTGGGGTCGATATTGGCAAAAGGTTCATCCAGCATGAGTAATTGCGGGTTTTGCAGCAGGCATGATGCCACCCCAACCTTGCACTGGTTACCTTTTGATAGATCGCGGATATATTTGCCCCTGTTCAAGATCTCATCGTTAAAAAAATCGCCCAGTTTGGCTAAAGCTTCTTCAACCTGAGCCCGGCTTTGCTGGTGCAGGCCGCCAATAAAATAGAGGTATTCTTCGGGCGTGAGGTAATCTATTAAAAAACCTTCGTCAAGGTACGATGCGGTATAGGTTTTCCAGTTTTCATGACCGGCCACTACTTCGCCGTTTGATAATACTTCGCCGGTCTCGGGGCGTATCAGATCAAGGATCATGCGGAACAGCGTGGTTTTACCCGCGCCGTTGTTGCCCACCAGGCCAACACTTTCACCTTTGCGTATCTCCAAATGCGGCACATCAACAACGGTGATGCCGTTATAAACTTTTTTAAGACTCTTTATCTCAATCATATTATTTATTTCTGAAGCCTTCGGCTATCTGGTATCGTTTAGTGTAAAAATCGACTTCCAGTTGTTTTATCCAATAGTTACGGGTTAGTAAAAATGTTACAGCTATTGCCGCCAATAAAGCCAGGCCTATGTCCGGGTGTTTAAAAAGGGCTAACGGACCGTAAAAGATATAAGGCGCTATTAAAAGCGGAAATGTGAGCAATAGCTGGGTAGCGCCCACACCTTCCCAATTGAACGATGCGCCCTTTGACAGATCGATGCGCTTAAAATTACGGTTGGCAAAAAACAGCACTATGGTGGTATTTATCCCGATGTTCCATAAGTACATCACAAAGTGGACCAACAAAACATGCCATCCAAAATATACATAAGGAGTGGTTAATAAAAAGGCCGCGGTTGATACGATGGTGAACAACAGGTATTTGGCCTTCACAAAATCGGTAAAGCTGATGTTGTTCACCAGCAAACCATCAAAGTGCGATGCCTGCCAGCTAAACATAAACTGACCGTAATTGATAATGAATATACCCGTCATGAACATACCTGCAAATATTTTAAATCCCTCGCCATATTCTTTTTGGGTATAAAATATCAGTCCGTAAAACATAAAGAACAGGCCCATAATGAGGGATGACCTTGACCGTTTATTACGCAACACCAGCTTAATCTCGTTAGCTGCCAGATCGCCAACGGCACCAAAACGGGCAAGGAACGGGATATCGGTATTGCTTTTATATGTTTTTATTTTATGCGCGGTAAGCTCTTCGAGGTATAGGTTTTGTTTGAGGTATAAAAAGTTAAAATAGTACATGACAACCCCGAGTACCAATGGTATTACTGCCAGGGCGGGTATGGTGAGTAAACGCCCGAAGAACGCGTAAGATATATCGTGCAGGGAGTATAGGTGCCATTTGAAATCGCAGGTAGTGATTAGTATTAAAACAATAGCGGCAATCAGGAATACCCAGCCATTGAGGTTTGATCTTCTTTTAATATAAAGCGCCAGGTAGTTGTTAAATACCGTAAGACCGATAATGGCAACCACAAAGGCAAATGAAACCAGCAAGCCCGAGTCGGTTGCTACAACTTTAAAAACAAAGGGGAAGAATAGTACAAACGGCCAAAGATTAAATACAGATAAAACCGCGGTTAAAGCCAGATAACGCACCAGGGTGTTGCGCTTAATGGGTAAATGCAGGTAAGGCTGAACCCGTAGTGTAGGCAGTTCCTGCAGCTGCAGGCGCATCAGCAGATCGAATAAAAAATAGATCAAAATGATACCGCAGAATGATTTTACCAGGTCGTCATTTGGAAAAACTTCTTCTAAAATCTTATCTAAAAACACGCCTACAAATAACACATTCAGAAACAGGTAAAGGATCAAAATGCCCATTACCACGCGTATGGCTATACTTTTGCCCGTGTTTTTTGACCGCCAGAAAGCTTTTAACTCATGCCTGATAAAGGTAGATATCATGTGCTGTTTTTAAAGGTAATTTTTGGTTGAAGATAATGAAACGGGAGTCGAGTATCAAGTACTTAGTATCAAGATTTCTATACACTTTGGTGGCTGCTTTAAAATATAATAGGGATAGATGATAAAAGTGGTGACAATGTTTTGTCAGCAGGATTATTTATTTAAGTGGTTGATTATCAGTAGATAATTGGTGTTCACGAGCGTTCATGGGTGTGGATATGAACACTTACGGGCATATAGAAGCTATTATGAAACCCGGATGGAGTATCAACTAATTAGTATCATGTATCAAGATAGCTTTTAGAGCGATGCGATAGTCTCCCCAAAAATCTTGATACATGATACCAGCTACTTGATACTAATTTTAATACTTATACCTGTCGCCCCAAAGTTTTTTCAACTTCTCTTTTGATTCATTTTCTTTTGAATTGTTACCTGGTTGGTAAAGTTGGGTGCCTTTAATAGCATCGGGTAAAAAGTCGAGCTCGGTAAAATTACCTTCATAACTATGGGCATATTTATAATCTTTTCCATAGCCTATATTTTTCATAAACTTAGTAGGGGCGTTGCGCAGGTGCAGCGGAACAGGGAGGTCGCCGGTTTGGCGTACCAATGCCATTGCCGCCCCAATTGCCGTGGTTGCCGAATTACTTTTGGCCGATGTTGCCAGGTAGATGGCTGTTTGCGATAATATAAGCTGCGACTCGGGCATACCGATCTTGTTCACCGCTTCAAAACAGCTTTGCGCCAGTAAAAGGGCATTTGGATTGGCGTTCCCTATATCTTCAGATGCCAGGATCAGCATACGGCGGGCAATAAACAGAGGGTCCTCGCCACCTATGATCATGCGGGCCAGCCAGTAAACCGCGCCGTTAGGGTCTGATCCCCGCATGGATTTGATAAAGGCCGATATGATATCATAATGCTGTTCGCCGGTTTTATCGTAAAGCGCCATGTTTTGCTGTACATGCTCCAATACCACCTCGTCGGTTAAAGTTATTTCGGGGCTATCAAAGGCGTTTACCAGCAGCTCGAATATATTGAGCAGCTTACGCGCATCGCCGCCTGAAAGGCGCAGCAATGCTTCATGGTCCTTTATGATGATTTTTTTATCCTGCAACACTACATCATCTTTCATGGCCTTATCCAACAGGTTTAAAAGGTCTTCTTCGGCCAGTGGTTGCAAAATATATACCTGGCACCGCGATAGCAAAGCCGAGATCACCTCGAACGATGGATTTTCGGTAGTGGCACCTATCAAGGTTACTATGCCGCGTTCTACCGCGCCCAGTAAAGAATCCTGCTGCGATTTGGAGAAACGGTGTATTTCATCAATAAACAATATGGGTAGCGTTTCGCCTTGTTCTTTTAATAACGATGCCTTTTCGATCACCTCCCGCACATCTTTTACACCAGAGTTGATGGCACTTAATGAAAAGAACGGACGGTACAACGACTGCGAAATGATATAAGCCAGCGTTGTTTTACCCACCCCTGGCGGCCCCCAGAACAACATGGATGGCAGCGTGCCCGATTCGATGGCTTTGCGCAAAACCGCGCCCGGCCCTACAAGATGTTTTTGCCCAACATAATCGTCGAGCGATTTTGGGCGCATACGTTCGGCTAAAGGAGGCAGATTGTTCATATTGGTAAAATTCAGAAAACTAAATGCTAAATCCTAAAAAAATTAGTAATTTAATCGGCGCTAATAACTACAACATGTCATTACGAGACAGAAGCAATGTTTTTAGAAAAGTATTTAGACCTTGTTCTTTTTAGGATTTTGCCGGTTATCAATAAAAGCGATCAGTTCAATGGATTGACTTTTAGGCTTTATTCTGTAAACCAATGAAACTTGTTTGATTATTACACCGATATGTGTATGTTTTATTTTGGCAGATTTACGAAACATTAAAGGTTGGGTCTGTAACGTTTCGAGATACTCATTTACACGAGCCGTGAAACTGAATATCTCTTTTTCTGTCCAGTGTTCTTCTAAATAAGCTATTCTTCTGCCAAATGTTTGAACAGCCTTTTTAGTCCATATTATTTCAATCCCCATTTCCCGAATAGTTTTACCACTTCGGCATGAGGAACAGTTTCGCCACGATCTGCTTCGGCCAAACCCTCCATCACATCTTTTTGCTGCTCATCACTCAACTCATCGAACCAATCAGCTTTTCTACCCGATAAAAAGGCTTTTACATCCATGATCAACCCTTCATCATTAGTATTCATGATGGTTTGTAAAAGATTCAGTTTCTCGGCTTGAATGTTCATGCTATTCAATTTAATGCTAAAATAATTATTTATTTTGTCAAAAGCACATCAATTGATCAATAACAACCAAATGCTTAAACAGTTTAACCAATCCAACTACCGCGCCATCTGTGATGAACTTGCCGCTGCCGATGCTGATCTGGCCAATATCATTAATACCCATGGTTACCCGCCGTTATGGTCGCGGCCGAATACATTTGAAACCCTTGTACATATCATTCTGGAGCAACAGGTGTCGCTTGCATCGGCACTATCAGCATTAAATAAACTGCGGGAGCGGGTACAGGAAATTACCCCGGCAAGGGTGCTGCTGCTTACCGACGAGGAATTTAAAGCTTGTTATTTTAGTCGTCAAAAAACTACTTATACCAAATACCTGGCCGAGGCCATCATCAGCGGGCAGATCAACTTAACCGAATTGGAGCAATTACCTGATGATGTGATCCGCGCCAAGCTTACCGCCCTGAAAGGCATAGGCAACTGGACTGCCGATGTATACCTGATGTTTGTGCTGCAACATGCCGATATTTTCCCGGTTGGCGACCTTGCCGCCGTAAACGCATTAAAAAGAGTAAAGAAATTATCCAAAGAAACCACAAGGGAAGAATTAATTGCAATGGCTGAACAATGGCAACCTTACCGTACGATAGCCTCGATGCTGTTGTGGCATTATTACCTGTCAGCTCCAGCCCCCCGGCCCCCTAAAGGGGGAGCTTTTTGATTAGCATGTTTAATCCAACTATAACAAACGAAATAAATGAACAACGCCCGGCTCAAAGAGCCGGGCGTTTCAATAAGATTTTCAAAAGCTCCCCCTTTAGGGGGCCGGGGGGCGTCTACACGTTAAACAACCCGTTCCTTTCCTGCTCCTGGTAGTTTTGTACGGTTTCAATGGCGTTGTCAACCACATCGCTTAGGGCGGTGATAAACGTGCCTGGTTTGGCAAGGCTCATCGCGTGTTTAATGGCATCAACCTCTTTTGGTATTACCTCAAATGGTTTATTGGCATCAACGGATTGAATACCTTCTGTAAGCAGGCTCAAAATATTTTCGGCAGTACGACCACGCAAGTGTTTTTCCTGGCGCAGGATGATATAATCAAACATCTCGGCAGATATTTTGCCCAGCTCGCGGATGTCATCATCGCGCCTGTCGCCGGTCCCTGCTATAATACCAATCTTGAGTGGAGAGTCAATATGGCTTAAAAATGCCTTGATACCATTATACCCATCAGGATTGTGCGCAAAATCGATCATGAAACGGAAATCCCTGAACTCAAAAATGTTCATCCGTCCCGGAGTTTGCGCTGCTGAAGGGATAAAGGTTTCCAGCGACATTTTAATATCTTCAGTTTTAAATCCCCATAAAAATGCAGCCAGTGTGGCGGCCAGCACATTCTCAATCATGAACGGAACTGTACCACCAAAAGTTAGCGGGATCAGGATAGTACGTTGTACACGGATCTTCCAGTCGCCTTTTTGTATGGTAATAAAACCGTTTTCGCAAATGGCAGCAATGCCGCCTTTGCGGCAATGCGATTTGATGATCGGGTTATTCTCGTTGCGGCTGAAATAGGCAATATTACACTCGGCCCTTTTGCCAATACGTACACAATGTTCATTATCGGCATTTAAAACACCCCATCCATCCTTTTTAACGGAGTTAAGTACTACACTTTTCACCCTTGCCAGATCGTCAAGGGTGTGAATATCTGCCAAACCCAAGTGGTCTTCCTGTATATTGGTTACCACGCCTATATCGCAAAAACCAAAACCCAGGCCCGAACGAAGGATGCCCCCGCGAGCGGTTTCCAGTACGGCAAAGTCAACTGTAGGGTCGCGCAAAATAAACTCGCTGCTCACCGGTCCGGTAGTATCACCCTTGAGCATCATGTTGTTCTGCACATAAATACCATCAGAGGTGGTAAAGCCCACCCGGTGACCATTGTTTTTTACAATGTGCGCAATAAGGCGGGTGGTAGTGGTTTTACCGTTAGTGCCCGTTATAGCAATAATAGGTATCCGTGCCGATTTACCGGTTGGATAAAGCATATCCAATACATGCCCGGCAACGTTGCGCGGCAAGCCCTCGCTCGGCGCAATATGCATCCGGAAGCCAGGCGCGGCGTTAACCTCAAGTACCACACCGCCATTGTCGGTAAGTGGTTCGGTCAGGTTTTCGGCCATGATATCAATGCCGCATATATCCAGACCAATAATTTTTGAGATGCGCTCACAAATGAAAATATTTTGCGGGTGAACATGGTCGGTAACGTCAACAGAAGTACCACCGGTGCTTAAGTTGGCGGTTGATTTTACAAACACCTTTTCGTCTTTTGCAGGTACGGTATCAAGCGTGTAATCTTTCTTTTCCAGCAGGTCAAGTGTATCGCGATCAATCGCAATAAGTGTAAGCACGTTCTCATGCCCGTAGCCGCGGCGCGGGTCAGCATTCTCTTTATCTATAAGTTGCTGAATGGTTGATGTTCCATCACCCATTACATGCGCGGGATCACGCAGGGCGGCGGCCACCATTTTATTATCGATCACCAATACCCTGAAATCATAGCCGGTAATAAATCGTTCTACAATTACCTTGGATGATATTTTGGCGGCATGTTCATAAGCAGCGATAGCATCTTCTTCAGTTCTGATATTGATAGATATACCACGTCCGTGATTGCCATTAAGCGGCTTAAACACCAGCGGGAAACCCACTTTACGGATGGCTTCGACCACGCCTTCAATGGATGAAATGGTGATGCCTTTGGCAACAGGGATAGCCTGTTCCTGCAGCATCCGTTTGGTTTCGTCTTTATTACTGGCAATATCAACAGCAATGCTGCTTGTTTTTTCGGTCATAGTGGCGCGAAAACGTACCTGGTTTTTACCATAACCCAACTGTACTAACGATTGGTTGTTGAGCCTGATCCAGGGAATATCGCGGGCAATGGCCTCTTCTACTATGGAGCCTGTACTTGGTCCCAGGCGGGTATTTTCACGGATCTCGCGCATTTGCTGAATATCAGTGTCAAGGTCATAATCCTCGCCCTTGATCAATGCCGCTGCGATACGTACTGCCGATTCTGCCGCGAAAACGCCAACTTTCTCTTCCAGATAAGCAAATACTACATTGTATACGCCTCTGGTTTTGGTTTCGCGGGTGCGGCCAAAGCCGGTATCCATTCCGGCAAGTGTTTGAATTTCGAGTGCTATATGTTCAATAACGTGGCCCATCCAGGTACCCGCTACCACCCGCTGAAAAAAACCTCCGGGTACACCAGGCGAACAGCGATGGGTATACAGGCTGGGCAGCAGATTTTCAAGCCGTTCATAAAACCCGTCAATTTCGTTGGTGGGCTTATGCTCCATCTCCTGCAGGTCAAGCCGCATTTGTATTAATTTTTTACGGCGGATGCTCCAAATGTTTGGTCCGCGCAATACTTGTATATTCTCGATCTTCATACGTTGATTACAAAACTTTAAACCGGCTTAATTTCTTTAAAACTATAAAACTTAATAGTGTAAATAAAACTTTATAGGTAAAAAGGCATTAAATGTTTACAAGAGCCTGCGTATGTGCAGGTTTTTATCTTAATTTGTATTAATATATTGTTAAAATTATGATTGTCCCGAAAGGAAAACTAATAATTATAGGCGGAGCAGTTGATATGGGGAGTAATGTTACCATTCAGGAGCATATATTGCAACCCGATTATATTAAATTTTTTGAACAGGGCATTTTAAAGCGCATCATCACCGAATCTGCCAAACATGAAGGCTCCTTAATTGAAGTAATAACTACAGCATCCCAAATTCCGGAGCTGGTTGGCAATGAATACATCAAGGCTTTTGGCCAGTTAAATGTTACCAATGTTAATGTGCTGCACATTAAAAGTCGCGAGGACGCGGGCAACAAGGAATACCTTGACCGTATCCGAAAAGCCGATGTAGTGATGTTTAGTGGTGGCGATCAGCTTAGACTTACCGCCATTTTTGGAGGCACCGAGTTTTTACAGATATTAAAACAGCGTTACGTAAAAGAAAACTTTGTAATAGCAGGTACATCGGCAGGGGCGGCAGCCGCTTCAACCCACATGATCTATCGCGGGCAAAGTAACGAAGCATTGATCAAAGGTGAGGTACAGATCACTGCAGGTCTTGGTTTTATTGATTCGGTAATTGTTGATACCCACTTTGTTCAGCGGGGGCGTATTGGCCGTTTAATGTATGCTGTAGCTACCAACCCGGGTATTTTAGGTATAGGCCTGGGCGAGGATACCGGTTTGTTGGTAACCGAAGGTAGTATGATGGAGGCTATTGGATCGGGCTTAATTATTTTGGTAGATGGCCGTAACATTGTGGCAACCAATATTTATGATGTAGAAATAGGTTCGCCGGTTTCTATCGATAATCTGAAAGTACATGTGATGTCTATTTTTGATAAATATGATCTGGCTCAGCATCGTTTGATCATCAAAAAAACGGTTAAAGTGGAAGATGGCGTTTTTATACACGCACCCGATAACGGTAACCTGCTGCAATAAATGACCCCCATCCAAACCCTTCCCGGAAAAAGTGTTTTAAATTCACTGTAAGCAGAGGGGGCTCCATTTCGTTACAGGAAATAAACCGCTCATAAAAGAGTTATAGTTTATACAGCTTTTGGATCAATCAACCCAGCTCAAAATGAAGATCATTATACATGGCGGTTTCTTTAGCGAATCGCAAACCAACCAGGAAATAAAGCAAGCCAAACAAGAGGCTTTAAGGGAGATAGTGGAATTAGGTTATAAATACCTTTTAAATCATACCGCTTTAGAAACGGTGGTTTATACCGTGCGCCTGCTGGAAGATTGCGAGCTTTTTAACGCGGGCACCGGTTCGCAGATCCAAAGCGATGGACGCATACGGTTAAGTGCCTCCTTAATGGATGGTAAAACCCAGCGTTTTTCGGGTGTTATTAATATTGAGGATGTAAAGAACCCCATTTGTATAGCCGAAAAGCTGTTGGATTATGAGGACCGTGTTTTAAGCGGTAAGGGTGCACGTGATTTTGCCACTAACAATGGTGTAACCTATTATAACCCCGAAACACCGCAGCGCCGCCATGAGTATGAACAAAAACTAAGAGACTCTATAAGACTGGGCACCGTGGGTTGTGTAGCACTTGATTTATATGGTAACCTGGCTGCGGCCACCTCAACCGGGGGCAAAGGCTTTGAGATACCAGGCAGGGTAAGCGATTCGGCAACTACAGCGGGCAATTATGCCAATGGTTATGCCGCGATTTCATGCACCGGGGTAGGTGAGGATATTGTAAGCGGCTCCGTAGCTTCAAAAATTGTTACCCGCGTTACCGATGGTATGCCCATATCCATGGCCACTGATAAAACGTTTGATGAATTAAAACCATTTGATGGCTTTGCGGGCATTGTAGGTATATCAGCCGAAGGTCATATTTATCATGCCGATACCCATCCTTATATGGTTTGGGCTCTGCATGATGGCGATATAGAGATTTTTGAATAAATTAAAATTATTAATTATAACATTGTGTTAGTTTCTTTCGTTAAAGGAGCTGGTTAAGCAAATTGCCTGTTACAGATATTGTTTAACTGCAATATATTATTATATTTGTTTATCTGATTGATTTATATTAAGCCCAGTCAAAGATTAAATGAGATTCATTTTACTTCTAATCTTATGTTCCTTTAGCCTGTCTGTGTCTGCACAGTGGTATAAGTATAACCCATTTAAAAAGCATACCCGCTATCCGCAAATTGCCCTTTTAAAGGATAATTCCATAAAAAGATTACCCATTGTCCAAATCACAAAAAGCAAGATCCAATATGCGCAAATTGTGCGTACCCCTTACTCGCTTTTTTTGATGGAGGCATCGGTAATGAAAACAGCCCAGCATAACATGCGTTTCCGGGTTTATAATTCTGCCAGTTATAATTTTAGTGACCTTGCTCA
Source organism: Mucilaginibacter sp. P4_E8 (assembly GCF_056401495.1). NCBI lineage: Bacteria > Pseudomonadati > Bacteroidota > Sphingobacteriia > Sphingobacteriales > Sphingobacteriaceae > Mucilaginibacter > Mucilaginibacter sp. P4_E8. The sequence continues at coordinate 16,013 of NZ_JBFUJG010000016.1, read as the reverse complement.
AATGTACCTGAAACAAAACAGGCTATCAGAAGCTAAGTGGTATTTGCTGCAAAGTTTACAGATATCGCGCCAGCAAAATGATAACCGGCATACCATTACCAACCTTATAAACCTGGCTGCGGTAAAAACCGGCTATGGCGATTTTACACAAGCTAAACAGGATCTTGCTGAGGCACGTACCCTGGCCAGTTCACTTGGTCTTACTATGGATGTAGCCGCGGTAGATAAGCAAATGCGCTATCTGCAGGATAACAAAAGCACGCTAAAAACAGAGATTCGCTATGCCGAAACTGCTGATACAGACCCCAAAGCAGCTATAAAATAAATTTTTTATGTAACATTAGCGTAAAATGCTGAGGGTTGTATACTACAACTAAAACATTATCGTATAATTGTTATTGTAATTAAGAGACAGCTTTTTGACTGTCTCTTTTTATTTACATTAGCAAATAAATATTAGGCACAAATATTGATGTTTTACACAACCCCCGATTTAATTAGAGTAAAAGATATGTTTAAGAAAGTATATTTAGTATTGGTGCTGGCCGCTGCACTTGCCTGCAAAGCATCACCATCAAAACCTATAAAAGTTCCCGGTTCAACCGATCTCCAACCTGATGAACAACAAAGTGTTGTTTGTAAGCAAATCGCATCCCTTATATCAAATTATAATTATAAAAAGGTTGATCTGAATGATTCAGTATCAACAATTATTTATGATCGTTATTTAAAAGCGCTTGATGAAAATCACAGTTATTTTTTAGCGTCGGATGTTAAGGATTTTGAAAAATATAAGACCGTGCTTGACGATGATCTGAAAAGCGGCAACCTGAATGATGCCTTTTATATATTCAATGTTTTTCAAAAAAGATACATTGAGCATGTAAACTACTCATTGGCACAGCTTAATAAAAACTTCGATTTTAATAAGAAAGAAGAGTTTGTTTATGACCGCGACAAATTGCCATGGCCTGCTACACAAGCCGATATGGATGCTATGTGGTCGCAGCGTGTAAAATATGATCTGCTTAACCTGAAATTGGCCAACAGCGATATGGCTAAAAATAAGGAAACTTTGAAAAAGCGCTACCAGAACTTATTGTCGCAAGCCAATAAACTGTCAAACCAGGACGTTTTTCAATATTTTATGGATGCCTTTACCGAGGCTATTGATCCGCATACCAACTATTTTAACCCATCAAACGCGGCAAATTTTAATATCGAAATGTCGCGTCAGTTAGAGGGTATCGGAGCATCTCTTCTCACTGAGAATGAGTATGTGACCATTAAAACGGTAGTTCCGGGTGGCCCGGCTGATAAAAGCCACCAGATAAATATTGACGATCGCATTATTGGTGTTGCACAAGGCAAAACCGGCGAGTTTCAAAACGTAGTAGGCTGGCGCATTGAAAATGCCATAGCCTTAATACGTGGTACCAAAGGTACTGTTGTTAAGCTTGAAATATTACCGGCAGGTGTTGGTGCTGGCGGCAAACCAAAAGTTGTTGAAATGGTACGCGAAAAGATCATTTTAAAAGATCAGTCGGCTAAAAAAGAGATACGCACCTATAACAACAATGGAAAAACCGTAAAAATTGGTGTGATTGCTATACCGGCTTTTTATATCGATTTTAATGATTATAAAGCAGGTAACCCTAACTATAAAAGCACTACGCACGATGTTAAGCTGATCTTAGATACCCTAAAACGTGAAAATGTGGATGGTATAGTGATCGATCTGCGCGAAAACGGTGGCGGTTCACTGATGGAAGCTATTGAGCTTACCGGTTTGTTTATAAAAACCGGTCCGGTAGTACAGGTTAAGGATACTAAGGAACAAATAGATGTTGATAAGGACGATGATCCGGGAATATCTTATACAGGCCCTATGGGTATCCTGGTTGACCGTTTCAGCGCTTCGGCATCTGAAATATTTGCAGGCGCTATACAGGATTACGGTCGCGGCCTGATACTGGGCACCCAAACCTATGGTAAAGGATCGGTACAAAGTGCAATTGACCTTGACCGTGTGTTAGGCTCGCCTATCCGCGACAAAATTAACCAACTGGCGGGCGGTGGAAATAAGAAAGTATCAACCGGTAGTCAAAGTACTTATGGCCAGCTTAACTTAACCATTGCCAAGTTTTACCGCATCAGTGGTAATTCAACACAACATAAAGGTGTAATGCCCGATATTCAGTTCCCATCATTAATTCCGTTGGATAAATATGGTGAGGATACCGAGCCATCTGCAATGCCTTTTGATATCATCGCCAAAACCGATTATACCAAAACTGGCGATTTTACAGGTGTGTTACCACAAATTAAAAAACTGCATGATCAGCGTATGGCCACCAGCGACAGTTATAAATACATGCTGGAAGATATTGCCGATTTTAAAAAGCATGATACTGAAAACAGCGTAACCCTTAACGAGGCTGAGCTAAAGAAAGAACGCGATGCTGATGAGAAAAAAGCATTGGATCGCAATAACCTGCGCCGCGTTGCTTTAGGTTTACCAGCGCTCAAAAAGGGACAATCAAAACCTAAAAATGAGGACCTTGATTTTGTAAAACGCGAAGCCGGCCAGATCATGACCGACTATATTAGCCTGGAACCAAAATTGACAAGCGTAACGCCGCAGTAAAGGCCCCCCAGCCCCCTAAAGGGGGAGTTCTTGAATTAACATATTTAAGCCTGGCTCTTTTAGAGCCGGGCTTTGTTGTTTTATAATCACCCGTCATTGCGAGGAACGAAGCAATCTCTATGCTATACAGGGTAAATAGAAGAGTTTAGACCATGGTAAACTGACCTGCCTGTGTAGAGATTGCTTCGTTCCTCGCAATGACGCGTTTTTTATTAACGCGATTTAAGGGGGGCAAACCAATTTGTCTCTTAGGGGTTTACCTAAGTACCATGGCTAAAAAACCGTTGCTTGAATTTACCGACAGGGGAATTTACTGTGCCCAGGGCAAATTTTATATTGACCCCTGGAAACCGGTGGATGATGCCGTAATTACCCACGCCCATGCCGATCATGCTTATTGGGGGCATAAACACTACCTGGCACATCATTTATCAAAAGAGATATTGCTTTACCGCCTGGGCGAAATACAGCTGCAAACGGTAGCGTATGGCGAAACGGTGATGAAAAACGGTGTTGCCATATCGCTTTACCCCGCAGGTCATGTGATCGGCTCGGCGCAGATCAGGGTGGAGTATCAGGGCGAGGTTTGGGTGATATCAGGCGATTACAAGGTAGAGGACGATGGTATATCAACTCCGTTTGAACCTGTAAAATGCCATCATTTTATTTCTGAATGTACCTTCGGGATGCCGGTTTATACCTGGAAGCCGCAGGTGCAAATATTTGAAGATGTAAACAACTGGTGGCGCACCAATTTACACAATGGTGTGGCCACGGTACTGGTTGGCTATTCATTGGGTAAGGCGCAGCGTATACTGCAAAATCTTGATCTGTTTAATGGTAAGGTGTACACGCATGGCGTAATAGAAAACACTAACGAAGCCTTGCGCCGCAACGGGGTGTTATTAAATCCAACGGAAAGAATTACGCAGGATTCAGTTAAAGAGGAAGTGAGAAAAGGTATCATCCTGGCTCCGCCATCATCAGTAGGTTCGCCCTGGATGCGCAAGTTTCAACCCTATAGCTTTGGCTATTGCTCTGGCTGGATGGCCATTCGTGGTGCCAAGCGCCGCCGCGCAGCCGACCGCGGTTTTGTACTGTCGGACCATGCCGATTGGAACGGGCTCATCAGCGCTATTGATGCCACCGGCTGCGAAAGCGTTTACCTTACGCATGGCTATACTGCCACCTTCTCGAGATATTTAAAGGAGATTGGATTTGATGCTCACGAAGTGCATACCCTATATGGTGGAGAAGAGGAGGATGCCTCACCCCAGCCCTCCCCAGAAGGGGAAGAATTGAGATATCTTGATAAAAATGCTCACAAAGTCTCCCCTTCCGGGGGAGATTTAGAGGGGGCTAAGGCTGGAGGCTCTGCCACATGAAAGCCTTTGCCCAACTCTTCCTTTCGTTAGACGAAACGAACAAGACCAACGAAAAGGTTAAAGTACTAAAAGACTATTTTACCGCTGTACCTGATACCGATAAAATGCACATGCTGGCCTTGTTTACCGGGCGTAAACCCAAACGGCAAATCAACTCCACGCTGGTGCGGCATTGGGCTATCGAAGCATCAAATATACCCGCGTGGTTGTTTGAAGAAAGCTATCATGTTGTAGGCGATCTCGCCGAAACTATGGCCCTGTTAATGCCCGAAACCACTAACAGCAGCAGTAAAACCCTTACCGAATGGATAGCAGAGATCAACGCATTACAAAATAAAACAGAAGCTGAAAAGAAATTATGGCTGCTGGATTCGTGGGCTATGCTTGATAGCCAGGAACGTTTTGTATTTAACAAACTGCTTACCGGCAGCTTTAGGGTGGGCGTATCGCAAAATCTGGTGATTAAGGCGCTGGCGGATATTTCAGGCCTGGAGGCTCCAGTGCTTACCCACCGCATTATGGGTAGCTGGCTGCCCGAAACATACCAGTATACGCAGTTGATAGAAGAACAGGATGCTGCCGAAAATATATCAAGACCGTACCCGTTTTTCCTGGCCTATCCCATACAGGAAACATCTGAAAGGCAAAAAACGCCCGGTGAAGTTGGTGTAGCCCTTGGCGATGTGGCCGACTGGCAGGCAGAGTGGAAATGGGATGGCATACGGGCGCAAATGATAAAACGCGGCGATGAAATATTTATATGGAGCAGGGGCGAGGACCTGGCCACCGAAAAATTCCCGGAACTGCATCCGTTTTTAAACGCCCTGCCCAATGGTACGGTAATAGATGGCGAGATCCTGAGTTTTCAAAACGGCCAGCCAATGCCATTTAATGTACTGCAAACGCGTATCGGCCGTAAAAATTTGAGTAAAAAAATACTGGAAGAAAGTCCGGTAGCGGTGATAGCTTATGATTGTCTGGAATATAAAGGCGAAGATATACGGTCTAAAACCCAATCAGAAAGACGGGTGATATTGGAGCAATTGCAAGCCGCTACGCCATTCCCTGAGATATTCCGGATATCGGCATTGATACCATTCAAAACCTGGGATGAACTTGGGGAAATAAGACAGCAATCGCGGGCAATGACGGCGGAAGGCCTTATGCTGAAACGTAAAAATGCCGCTTATCAGGTAGGCCGCCGTCGTGGCGACTGGTGGAAATGGAAGATAGACCCGCTATCGGTCGACGCGGTAATGATATATGCCCAGAAAGGACATGGTCGCCGGGCCGATCTGTATACCGATTATACTTTTGCCGTTTGGGATGGCGATAAACTGGTGCCATTTGCCAAGGCATACTCGGGCTTGACTGATGCGGAGATCAACAAGGTTGATTATTTTGTAAAACGCAACACACTGGAAAAATTTGGCCCGGTGCGCACCGTAAAGCCCGAATTGGTTTTTGAAATAGGGTTTGAGGGTATCAACAAGTCAACCCGGCATAAATCGGGTATCGCTTTGCGTTTTCCGCGTATATTGCGCTGGCGGCATGATAAACCCAAAGAAGAAGCCGATACGCTGGAGAGTTTAAAGGCGCTATTAGGCGAATGATAAATTAATATTAGTTCACGTAATTAATTTATTACTTTGCCTGTTAAAAGCTATAAATAGTATATCGATGATCATTATAAATAACTATAACGAGTTTGAAGCACAATTAGGTAAGGAACTGGGGGTATCATCATGGCATACCATTACGCAGGAGCAGATCAATAAATTTGCCGACGCCACGCTTGATCACCAGTGGATCCACACCGACCCTGAAAGAGCTAAAACCGAAAGCCCTTTTCAATCAACCATAGCTCATGGTTACCTTACCCTGTCGCTGATCCCATATTTGTGGAAACAAATAGCAGACATCCGTAACCTGAAAATGGAAATAAATTATGGTATCGAAAACCTGCGTTTTGCACAACCAGTGCTGGTTAATAACCAGGTGCGGCTAAAGGTTAAATTGGCAAGTCTTATCAATTTACGTGGTGTTACCAAAACTACCATGAGCATCGAGCTGGAAATTGATGGCCAAAAGAAACCTGCCTTTGCCGGTGATGTGGTTTTTCTGTATCATTTTATTAGTTAATTGCGCGATAAAAACTAACTATGTCATTGCGAGCGATAGCGCGGCAATCTCATAGGACAAGCAACGAACTTTGCCTGTGCAACCTGCATGGTGAGATTGCCACGCTATCGCTCGCAATGACATAACAGAACTAAAATGGTAATCCCAATGCCATAAAAGCCGTGATGTAAACCCAACCGGCAACCCTATTATTACATTTGTGTTTATATCATTATGGACACAAAAAAGATCCGCTTAAGCGTGCTTGACCAGTCGCCGATAAGAAAAGGCGCTACAGCAGAGCAAGCTGTTAAAGAAACCATTGAGTTAGCAAAATATACCGATCAGCTTGGTTATACCCGTTACTGGGTATCCGAGCACCACAATACCAGCAGTTTAGCAGGCTCAACACCCGAAGTACTGATAGCTCATCTGGCGGGACAAACCCAACGCATGCGTATTGGCTCGGGCGGTATCATGATGCCTAACCACAGTACACTAAAAGTTGCCGAAAACTTCAGGATGCTGGAAGCCTTATTCCCCGGCCGAATTGATCTGGGCATGGGCCGTGCGCCCGGCACCGATCGCATTACGGCGTCAATACTAAATCCTTCAAATCAGTTCAGGGAAGATGATTTTGTGGAACAACTTGCCGACCTGAACAACTATTTTCATGACACCTATGAACCAGGAACCATACAGGCCAAAATACGGGCCATACCACAGGTAAAAACCGTGCCCGATAAATGGCTGCTGAGTTCAAGCGGGCAAAGCGGGCTGTTTGCCGCTCATTTTGGTATGGGTTTTTCGTTCGCGCATTTTATAAACCCGGTTGGCGGGCCACATAATGTTAAATTGTATAAGGAGCGTTTTCAACCATCTGATGATCTGGCACAGCCGCAGGTTAACGTTGCCACATTTGTTTTTTGCTCGGCAGATGAGGAAAAGATAAAACAGCACCAGGCCGTAATGGATCACCGTTTTCTGCAGTTTGAAAAAGGCGGACCTATTATCCCCATTAATTATGATGATATAAAGAATGAAACCTATACCGCTCAGGAACAGGAACGCATCCGCCATAACCGTTACCGGGTAATTACCGGTACGCCATCCCAAATTAAACTAAAACTTACCTGGCTGGCTAATGATTATGATGTAGACGAAATTATGGCCGTAACCATTACCGAAGATTTTAATGACAGGCTGGAGTCATATAAACTGTTGGCAAAACAGTTTGATTTACAGTAATAAAAACAATATTATACTTAATGCTGCATTGTTCACGTTTAAGAGCACGACATTTGATAATACAAGTCGGCATCAATCTTAACTTCCAGAAAACTTTATATGGATTTTAATCGTATATTTGGAAAGATTATAAATAACTCTTTCATTTTTATAAATTCATCAATTCAGTGGTAATAATAATATTCTTCATAGCGCACTGGTTTCTGTCGCTATTCTTCCAAACGTTTTTTCTACATAGATACGCCTCACACAAAATGTTCACTACTAACAAGTTTTACGAAGGGACATTTTACCTGCTTACCTATATTTGCCAGGGTTCTTCATTCCTGAACCCGCGTGCTTATGCTATCATGCACCGTGAGCATCACGCTTACAGCGATACCGAAAAGGATCCACATTCTCCGCACTTTTTCAGGGATGTTTTCCAGATGATGTGGCATACTGTATTAAGTTACAGGGATCACGTAAGGAAAGTTAAAGAACCTGAGGATCGTTTTAAAGGAAATTATCCTGAATGGCATTTTGTTGATTACATCGGGTCATCTATTTTATCGCGCCTTACTTTTGGTGCATTATATATTGCATTTTATGTTGTTTTTGCCACTCAATGGTGGATGTTCCTGTTAATTCCTATTCACTTTATGATGGGACCTATTCACGGCGCAATAGTTAACTGGTGTGGCCATAAATATGGTTATGCCAATTTTGACAATGGCGATAAATCAAAAAACACTACCCCGTTCGACTTTTTAATGCTGGGCGAATTGTTCCAGAACAATCACCATAAACGTCCTAACAATGCCAATTTTGGTGCAAAATGGTTTGAAATAGACCCGGTTTACCCAGTAATGAAACTGATGCACTGGATGCGCATTATCAAACTAAGGGAAGCATATTTATAAGCTGAAAACCTAAGGCCAAAAGCTGAAAGCGAAAAGTAAGATCTCAGGATGTTTACTTTTCGCTTTTTTTGTTTTGTCTTATTAATTTAAGCTTTATGCTTTCAGCCTTACGCTTTCAGCTTTTCCACTTATATTTGCCGCTCATAAAATTTATACTTCCATGAGTATTTCTGTATTAGCTCAAAATTTACGCGGCTCCGAAATTATTAAGATAGCTGGCGAGATCAACGAATTAAAACGACAAGGCCAAAATATTGCCAATTTAACCATTGGCGATTTTGACTCTAATATTTACCCTATCCCTGCCGAATTAAAAGCAGGCATTGTGGATGCTTACAACCATAATCAAACCAATTATCCACCGGCTGATGGCATGCTGACCTTGCGCGAAAGTGTATCAGCATTGTTAAAGAACAGGTATAACCTTACTTATTCAGCCAACGAAATATTAATATCAGGGGGCTCCCGCCCGCTTATTTATTCAACTTTCCTGGCGGTGGTTAATCCCGGCGAAAAGGTAGTGTTCCCTTTGCCATCATGGAATAATAACCACTACAGCGATCTGTTGGGTGCCGAAGCGATAATGATAGAAACAACTGCCGAAAATAACTTTATGCCTACGGCCGATGATATCCGCCCGCACTTAAAAGACGCGGCATTGCTGGCCCTTTGCTCGCCTTTAAACCCAACAGGTACCATGTTTGGTAAAAAGGACTTGGAAGAAATTTGCGACTTGGTTATTGCCGAAAACAAAAGGAGACCAGCCGGTCAAAAACCTTTGTATTTGATGTATGACCAAATCTACTCGCAATTAACTTTTGGCGATTTTAAACATTATGATCCGGTTACCTTGCGCCCCGAGCTTAAAGATTATACCATATTTATTGATGGTGCGTCAAAATGTTTTGCATCAACCGGGGTAAGGGTAGGCTGGGGCTTTGGTCCGGCACACATCATAGATAATATGAAAGCCATTGTGGGCCACATGGGCGCATGGTCGCCAAAGGCCGAGCAAGTGGCTATGGCCAGCTTTATAACTAACGATGCAGCGGTTGATAATTATCTGAGCGACATTAAAGGAAAGATACAAGCCAGTTTGAATACCCTTCATGAGGGTTTCCAGGCGTTAAAGGCCGAAGGTTTTAATGTAGATTCCATTATACCCATGGGCGCTATTTACCTTACACTTAAAATTGATTACGCGGGCAAAACCACACCTGACGGAACGGTGTTGAAGGATTCGGCCGATATTAACTTTTACCTGATCAAGGAAGCTAAGGTAGCCCTGGTGCCATTTTCAGCTTTCGGTACTGATGATAATGTGAACTGGTTCCGCGCGTCAGTAGGTGCAAGCACCCTGCAGGATATACAGCAACTGATCCCAAGGGTTAAGGAAGCCCTGGCGAAATTGAAATAGTTGTTTTTTTATAATTTTTAGAAATGGCCGTCATGTTTAACATGGCGGCCATTTTGCGTTTGGAACTAACAGGTCGCAATGACGTGATGGGATCGGGCCGTTTTTACAAATAAGAAAATAAAACTTATCAAACTAAAATTTGTTGCTTATAAAAACAATATAAACATTCACTATGAAAAGATTAAGTTTAATGATGATGTTCGTGCTATCAGCATGGATGTTTCRGGCATGTAACAACGCTGCTAAAACCGACAGTAAAGAAAACGCCGACAGCGCAAACGAAGTTAAGGACACCACTACAACCGGCGCAACCGGTATTGCCGTTGTTGAGGGTGATGCTAAATTTGCTACTGATGCCGCCAATGGTGGTTTGACCGAGGTTGCGGCTGGTAAAGTTGCCGAAGAAAAAGCGGTGAACCAAAAGGTTAAGGATTTTGCTGCCATGATGGTAAAAGATCACAGCAAAGCAAATGATGAGTTAATGGCTATAGCCAAAGCTAAAAACATTACCCTGCCTGCTGCACCAAGCGAAGACAAGCAAAAGGAATTATCAGATCTTTCTGCAAAATCAACAAGTGATTTTGATAAAGCCTATGTAGATGCCATGGTTGATGGGCACAAAAAAACAATAACCTTATTTGAAGATGCCGCTAAAAATTGCAAGGATGCCGAGCTAAAGGCTTTTGCAACTAATACACTGCCAACTATAAAAGGCCACCTGGCTGAAATAGAGGCGATTAAAAAAGGCATGAAATAATTAATTTCATTATTTGAAAGTAAGGAAAAGGGAGATATTACATCTCCCTTTTTCTTTATATAACTATTGCATTAGCCCTCATAAAACGATATTTTTAGACGTTGCCGAAGCTGTACGCCAGCCGGATAATTACAAACAAATATTACACAAAAAAAGCCCTCCGGTCAGCTGGCCGGAAAGATAAAAAGCGTTAGAAACTTATGTCATCAAAACCAATAATAACAGGCCTTATGGCCTACGGCATGTCGGGCCGGATATTTCACGCGCCGTTTTTAGTTACTAATCCAGGTTTTACATTTAAGGCCGTTGTGGAGCGCCACGAAAAAAAGGCAGGAAAAAGGTATCCGGATGTGATCAGTTACGATTCTATTGAGGAATTGCTGAATGATAAAGAAATTGAACTGATCATTGTAAATACACCCAATAACACCCATTTTGATTATGCCATACAGGCGCTTAACGCGGGTAAGCATGTGCTTATTGAAAAGCCGGGGGCAGTAACATCGGCCGAGGTAAAGACCCTGTTCGATCTGGGTAAAAAGCTTGGGCTAAAGGTACTGATTTATCAAAACCGCAGGTATGACAGTGGTTTTTTATCAGTAAAAGAAGTTATTAAAAGCGGCAGGCTTGGCGAACTGATAGAAGTACATTTCAGGCTCGACAGGTACAGGATGCCCATAGGGCCTAAAGTGTTTAAAGAAACCAAAGATACCCCCGGTAATGGCCTTACTTATGACCTGGGTGCTCATTTGGTTGATAATGCCATCAGTTTATTTGGCAAGCCCCTGAGTTTTGTTAAAACCACGGCTTCGCACCGGCCAGGATCACAGGTTGATGATTACTTTAATTTTCATTTAACCTACCCTAACCAACTGCACGTTTATTTAACATCAGGATTGCTTATTGCCGAACATTTGCCAGGTTTTGTAATCCATGGTACCCTGGGTAGCTTTGTAAAGTTGCGCACTGATGTACAGGAAGCTCAATTGGATACAGGAATGTTACCAACTGATGATGGATTTGGTATTGAACCCGAAGGCAGTGAAGGTAAACTGGTGCTGATGAGCGCCGATAATCAGAAAACGATAGAGTGGATCCCGGCAGACAAGGGTAATTATAATGGTTTATTTGATGCCGTTTATCATACTATCAGAGAAAATGCGTTATTCCCTATAACTGAAGAGCATATTGCCTGGCAGCTGGAGTTGCTGGAAGATTAAAAATATCGTAATTATGCTATAATGAAATGTTATATCAATACAATGAAAAAACTATACTTATTGCTATACCTCATAGTTGCTGCCGGATGCAGCCAGGCCCAAACATTAGGTGCTAACTCTGGTATCCCGCCCTATCATATATTAACTACTGATAGCGCTTATGTTACACCGGCCAACCTGAAAAAGAATAAGCCGGTAATGATCATTTATTTTGCTCCGGATTGCGGCCATTGTCAGCATTTAATAAATGATCTGAAACCAGAGTTGAAAAATTTAACAGGGGTTCAGATAGTGATGATAACTTTTGTTACCCAGCTTAAAGCCATACAGGTTTTTCAACGCGATTATGACCTGGCTAAATATCATAATATTATTATAGGTACTGAAGGATATACCTACCTGGTACAAAAATATTACCAGATAAAAAACACCCCCTTTATTGCTATTTATGATAAAAATGGCAAGGTGTCCAAAACCTATGATAAGGTGCCAACTATCCCGGTGCTAATGTCGGCTGTTAAAAAGGTATAAATTCAGATGTGCAGATTTCAGATGTGCAAATAGGCAGATGAGTAAAGATGCAGTGATTTAAATGATCTGCACATCTGAAATTTGCACATCAGCACATCAAAAAATCATTGCTGCTGCTGTTGTTGCTGTTGAATGATCTCCATATACCGCTGATAGCTGTTTTTGGAAAGTTCAGTTACCGGTTGCAGGGCCACAGGCTCATGAAAAGCCTTGTCATCATAAGTGGCGCAGGTATTTTCGTCCTCAACAGTAACGGCAACTTCCAGTTTATGGCCGGATGAGCCTTTATATACACCCTTTACCGGCGAACAATCAGAAAAATTACGGCCCACAGCCAGGCGTACATGTGTTTCGTTGGCTATGCAATTGTTAGTTGGGTCAATGCCCAGCCAGCCATAGTCAGGGATGTAAGCCTCGGCCCAGGCATGGGTAGCCCCTTCGCCACGCATGGCGCTGCTATGGGTGCAAATGTAACCGCTAACATAGCGTGCCGGTATTTTTAATTGCCTGAGCATTACCATTAAAATATGAGCAAAATCCTGGCAAACACCGGCTTTTAATTTCCATACTTCGTCCAATGTGGTTTCAACCGTGGTAACGCCTTTAATGTATTCAAAATTCTGATATACGTAATTGCAAAAGCGCAGCGCTATCTGGTAAGGAGTGTCGTCCCTTAGCCTTTCCTTCTCCACAATAACCTGTAGCTCGGGCAGGCCCTCAAAATATTCCTGCTTTAAAAAATCAATATAAGGCACCATATATTGCAGGCGTTTCAGGTCTTCCCACTGCTGCTCCGGAAAAATATCATTTACCGGTAATGGCCGTTGCCGGGTAATCACATCAAGTTTGGAATTAATAAGCATAGCGGAGTGCTGCTCGCTATACGTAAAGCTGCCTACCTCATTGCCGTAATAATCAATATGCGTATCAACAACAGGGTTGCCCGTTATGTGCAGTTCCTGTTTTACTACATCCTGGTACTCATCCTTTATAGGGAAAAGTATGATCTGGTTTGCACTGTCGCGCACCAGTCCTTCATAGGTGTATTTGGTTAAGTGTTGTATTTTAAATTCAGGCATGGTATTTAATTTTTTAATTGGAGAGTTTGATGATTTGAAAATAGAGCCTGGATCTTCAATCATCGCGTCTTCAAATGGTTTATTTCATTTTCAAATCAGCACATCTTCAAATTATCAGGAATTTGCAAAATAATATTCGTTCAGGGAGTTACCCACACCGTACAGTTCGCTCCTGATCTGGGTAAGAAATATATGCAACCCTTCCTGCCTGATGCTCCGCACCGAACTATACTTGATCCGGCTTTGCAGGCGTCCAATCTGAAACGACATTTCACGGTAAGTATCTACATTGGTATCATTCTTCAACCTGTCGAAATAACGCTGGATGTTGTTTACAGAATAAATAACCGAGCGCGGAAAATCATTGTTCAGCACCACCTGCTCCAGTATATTTTCGGCCTCAAAACCCTCGCGATAAGTTTTTAAGTACAATTCATACCCGCCTAAAGAAAGCAACAGATGTTTCCAGTAGGTAGTATCGGTAAGCAGGTTGGGATTATCACTCACCGAGCTGAATTTGGTATCCAGGATATCAACCGATTGTATGGCCCGTTCCAGGTATTTGCCAATATTCATAAAACTTCGGCCCTCACCGCGTTCCATCGTGATCTCGACCGTGCCATAATACAGCATTACCTGTTTTATTAAAACGTCAAGTACACCAATAGGGTCTTCACGTTGCAGGGACCGTTCAAGTCGAGAATCTTTTACGGTATGATAATACTCGTTCAGGCACTGCCACAAGTCTTTAGTGATGTGTTCCTGTACGCCACGGGCGTTTTCGCGCGCCAGGGTAATTATGTTTAATATGGAATTTGGATTGTTTTTGCCCGTTACCATATATTTTAAAACCGACCGGCTGTCATTCTCCAGTTTATCTGCCTCTGCCTGCTCAACACCGGCAAATATTCTGATCACCGGCTCCCAGGTAAATTCCTGCACGGTATCCTGCGATGAGGCGTAGTTTATTTTGAGCATCCTCAGCATACCATCGCTGCGCTCAATGTAACGACTTAACCAATAAAAACTTGCTGCTACCCTGCTTAACATATTAGCCCCCTAACCCCCTAAAGGGGGAATTTTTAATTTATTAGCCCCCTAACCCCCTGAAGGGGGCAATACCGGGGGAGTTTAAGTATTGTTTATTATAAAATATTCTTTTGTCCTATCCCTCCCCCTTTAGGGGGGCGGGAGGCTCTAAGCCAACACCCATGTATCCTTGCTGCCACCACCCTGTGAGCTGTTTACCACTAATGAACCTTCTTTAAGGGCAACACGGGTAAGGCCGCCGGGGACTATCTCAATACCATCCGGACCATACAAGGCATAGGGCCTGAGGTCAATACGACGGGGTGTTAATGATCCCTGCATATAACACGGCGCCGACGAAAGACTGATTGTTGGCTGCGCGATAAAGTTGCGCGGATCTTTTAATATTTCCTTTTTGTAATCGTCAATTTCCTGTTCAGATGCGGCATGGCCCATCAGCATACCATAACCCCCGCTGCCATTGGTTTTTTTAACCACCATTTTGTTGAGGTTTTTAAACACATGCTCGCGCTCGTCTATGTTGCCAAGCTGGTGAGTGGGCACGTTTTTAAGTACGGGCTCTTCGTTCAGGTAATAGCGAATCATATCGGGAACGTAAACATATACCGCCTTATCATCGGCAACACCGGTGCCTATGGCATTCACTATGGCTACATTGCCTTTGCGGTAGGCTCCCATAATACCGGCAACACCCAGCATACTGGCTGGGTTAAATACCAGCGGATCAAGGTATTCGTCATCAACCCGGCGGTATATCACATCAACCTGCTGCAGGCCGGTGGTGGTTTTCATATACACTTTATGGTTGTTAACTACCAGGTCGCGCCCCTCCACCAGTTCAACACCCATGAGGCGGGCCAGGGTGGTATGCTCGAAATAAGCCGAATTATATATACCCGGGCTTAGTAAAACAATAGTAGGATTGGATATTTGCCGCGGCGACAGGGCCAGCAGGTTTTTATACAATATGGTTGGATACTCGGTTACGCTGCGAACCCCGCATTGCGGCAGCAGGTCAGGGAACAACCGTTTAGTGATCTCGCGGTTCTCGAGCATGTAGCTTACGCCCGATGGGGTGCGCAGGTTATCTTCTAATACATAAAAAGTACCGTCCTCATCGCGTATCAGGTCAATACCCGATATGTGCACATATATATCATAAGGCACCTTTAGCTGGTACATTTCGCGCAGAAAGTGCGGGCATGAGTAAATAATATCAATGGGTACTATACCATCTTTTACAATAAACTGGTTGTGGTATATATCTTTAAGGAACAGGTTAAGCGCGGTAAGCCTTTGTTTAATGCCACGCTCCACAAATGCCCACTCGCTTGCAGTAATTATGCGCGGGATAATATCAAACGGGAATATTTTTTCAATGCCCTCGCCACTGTTATAAACGGTAAAGGTAATACCCTGGCTCATGAACAAGCTCTTGGCCAGCTCTTCCTTTTTGTTTAAATCGTCGGCCGATTCCTTTGAAATATATTCAATTACTTTACGATAATGATCGCGAACATTGCTGTCAGCCCCATACATTTCGTCCCATACGCCGCCAATTGGGTTGTATTTGTTAAAATAAGCTGATTCTTCCATATAAAATTTGTGAAAAGCAGAGATTTACTAACCAGTTATTTTGAAAAAGGTAATTTATGA
>NZ_JBFUJG010000015.1:0-106154 GCF_056401495.1 Mucilaginibacter sp. P4_E8 | reverse complement strand
GTTATACCTTACAATCCTAGGTTCATGCTTATGTCCATGAATAATTACTTGAAAATTATATTTTTCCAATAATTCTATTAATTTTTCTCCTTTTTCAATCACATCTGTATCCTTATACACAAACCCGGCGTTAGAATGCTTAATCGGATGATGATGCGTAAAAGCTATCTTATATGCGATTTCATCACCAATAGTCATAAGTTCCGCCTCGATGTCTTCCAACATTTCATCCGTAATTATAGAATTTTTTGCATCGATTGAATTGGTGTGACTATGAACGCTGTTAAATACAAAGAATACAACTTCTTCTTGTTTTATCAGTACGAACGAATTAGCATAATAGGCGTCTCTATGAGCTCTTTCCTTAAACGGAAAATTGTCTTTTATTTTTTTAGGTACCTCAAACGAATCGTATGAGCTGTGCTTTTTATGAGAATCAACATCATGATTACCAAGACAGGCGAGTAATTCTTTAGCATCTAAATACCGTTGAATTTCCTCTAGAAAAGACCATCCTGTAATAAATCCTTGCTTATCTGCTTTATCAGTAATATCACCGGGACAAATCAGGTAATCAACCTTTAATTTTTCTTTGTCAATAAATTGAATAAAAGATTGGACAGGATGCTGTTTAAACGGTTTTCTTAGCTTGTCTGAAAAAAGGTTGGTATTTACTTTATCAAATGAAGTGCTATGTCTACAATGTATATCACTAATAATACCTATGCGCATTAATATTTATTTAAGGTTCAGTCGTCTAATATACTGAAAGTGAATAATAACCAAGAATGTTAAATTAAAGGGGTTTAAATATTAATGCCGTAGGGATAATGCAATTCCACAAGTCCTTAAAAGCCTTCACCGTTTTCATATTATGCCAATCGATGGCTGTGAAGCAAAGTAGTGGCCATTTTTTAGTTTCCATCATAAAGCCATAGAGAGAAGGATAAGGCGGCGAGTATAAAATGAGTTGTTCACCAACTTTTCATACAATATTTTATTAAATGAGCTTTTTAAATCTCTCATTAAGTCATAAGCCACCACATTTTTACTTCCATACATAACCAATAGGTTAAAGAACATCGTCAACGATGAAATATTTCTTTGTTATTATTAAGCAATATTTTTTGATTGATTAACTTGCCCTTTCAATAAAAAAAACAATTACTATCTTTGATATGCCTAAGGCGTATACTACCTGATGTATGCCCGCCCAATTAAGCGAAATTAAGTTTCGCGGGGCCTAAATGCGATGCTGATCGCAGCTTTATGAATACGGGAACAGGCCCGTGGTCATTTCGTAAAGTTCAAGTTCACCTTATTTTTTTATTATGGCGGCGATAGAAATTATCACCAAACAAGATCTCTTGGAATTCAAGAATGATCTTATCAGGGACTTAAAAGAAGTCCTAAACCCGACTCAGCAGGCGGCAAAACAATGGGTAAAAAGCAACGAGGTAAGAAAGTTGCTCAGCATCTCACCAGGCACGTTACAAAACCTGCGCATTAATGGCACACTTTCATTTACCAAAGTGGGCGGTATGATGTATTACAAGCTGGAGGACATTCAAAGAGTCCTGGAAGGAGGCAAACAATGACATCATCTGTAAAAATCAACAAATTCAAGGTATACAATGAGCGGGTTATGAAAATGAAGAAAGATCCCCTTTTATTTATGAGTCATTCAAGTCTTTATAATGCTTTATTTATCTGCTTGCAGCAGAATGGTGGAATTACTCCTTTTTCCGTTAATCGTAGGATATTGATGTCTTATAGCAATATTGCATCTACTGCTACCTATCATAAATGTATTAAGAAGTTGGTTGAATTAGGTTATATTAAATATAGCCCATCTTACCATCCTATAAAAGGCAGCCTGATCTCCTGGCATGAGGAGATAGCATAAATCTATCAATCTTATGATCATGAAATCGATAGATCTTGTAATCCGTAAATCCCACGATCACATTATCGCTAAAACTTGCGATATGCAAATCTTGCGATCAGGTTATCTTCCTATCTAAGCCCCCAAACTAAACCAGCCGTTTTCGAGAATCTCGAAAACGGCTTTTAAATGGTGCCTGAAATCACCCTCTCAGTTTTACGAAGCATCAATTAACTTAAAAATCATTATCAAAAAACATGTTGCTTTTGTAACTGCAAGATGTCTTTTTGTATGACAAAAAGTCCCTTGCCCTCCCGGGAGGATTTAAAAAAATTCGCAACTCATTTTTTCTTGGAAGCCTTTAAAAAACTGCAAGAAAGCGTTGTTCCTGATTAGTTAGATGGGCAACCAACAAATAAATTAATACCATGTAATTACCTTACTCACCACTATCGCAAAGGTAGCCCACGCCGGAATAAAATGTCAAGGGTATACAAGCGAGCCGTATTGTTCGCTTTCAGCGGCCGGCTCGCCCTTGACATTTTATCCGGCTTTGCTTTTAGTTGCTTACATGGTGATTAAGGCTGTATTGTTCATAGCTGTCAAAAAAGAAAAAGAATTTAATAAAGTCGATATGTGCTATAAGCGCATGTTTGCCGGATGAAAATTAAAAAAAATAACAAATCCATTGGCTTGCTTTTTCAGCAGGCGCTCGACAGAAAACTTACATCCGATATCAGTAAACTGCACAGAGATAGCCTTCGTTATGCCTACAATCAGTTCATGATCTTTTTAGGGCCAGAAGGCCGTGAAATGTCAATCAAGAAATTAAAGACATCTACAATTGAAGAATTTCTCCAACGCTACAATTCATCTCCAACGAGCTACATGAATAAACGGCGTGAACTGAGTTCCCTTTTTAATGCGGCTACCCGACTAATCGATGAATCTTTAATGACGGTCAAAAAAACAGAAGTACAGAAAATCAAGCCTACACTTCATTTAGCTTATGAAAAAGATCAGCTAAAACCTGTGCTCAATTTTCTAAAAGCCAGGCAAACCAATCTTTATCGCTGCTGTCTGATGACCTATGGCTGCTTATTGCGCCCTCATGAGGAGATACGGCTACTGACCAAAAAGCATTTTAAGATTAACAATACCGAGATCCATTTAGATGGTACTGAGAATAAGAGTGGCAAGATCCGGGTTGTCTATGTACCCGATTATGTAAGGCACGAATTGGAACCAGTACTTGTCGGGATTAAAAGAGATGACAATATATTCAGTTTAATTAACGAGCCATTTAATGATGATTACTTCAGCAAACAATGGTCACGGGAAAAGAAAATATTATTGAGCCATGGGTTGATATATCCTAAACAGACATTGTATTCTTTTCGGCATACCGCTGCGATAGATGTATTTCGTCGTACTAAGGATGTTTATATGGTTCAGAAAATGATGGGACATTCATCAGTACTTATAACGATGAAATATCTCCGAAGCCTGGGTGAGTTTAACATGGATGAGTTAAAATCTGCCGCGCCCGTTTTATGATCCGATTTACACGTAAAGAAATCTACCAAATGGTATGGGAGCTACCAATGACAGAGATTGCTAAGAAATATAAGATATCGGATGTTGGTTTTCGTAAAATATGTCTCCGTATGAATATTCCTGTTCCAAAAACAGGCTCCTGGGCTAAAGTTAAAGCAGGGCATCATAGACGCCAACCTAGGCTGCCGGCTCAATGGGATGGACAAGATTTTATTGAACTCAAAGAACGGCCTCAGGAACAACCTGTTAAAAAAGCTTCCGAGCGGGTGCAGCTCGTTAAGGAAATAACACAGAAGAAATTACCATTTAAAGTACCAGAACGGTTGATAAAACCTGACCCGCTAATTATAGCCGCAAAAGAAAGTTTGGAAAAACTGACTGATATCAATTATCCAGGAATGGCTGTAACCACAAAAGGGCAACTGGACATTCGCGTGGCACCATCCAATATCGGGCGGGGACTTCGTTTTATGGATACCTTAATTAAATGCGTACGTGCCAGAGGATACATTTATGAGATAACTATAGATGGGAATTATATTGTTGTTGGTGGAGTAAAACTCAGGGTCAATTTTCGAGAACGAACAACCAAATTCAAAGCGGATAAACCCTATCAGGAATTTGAATGGCGGCCAAATGGTAAGATAGTATTTCGACTTGATGACAGGTTAAAGTGTGAATGGGGAGATTCAAAAACCAAACTATTAGAAGACCAGCTGCCAAAAATAATGGCTAAGTTGGATATATCGGCTAAACAAGAAGAGGAGTATTTAAAAAATGCACGTATATGGCAAGAGAACTGGGAAAAGCAACGCAAACTTCAGGCAAAACGTGATGCACTCCAGCATGAAGAGCGAGAAAGTTTTAAAGAGTTAATAACGCAGGCAAAGCGCTGGAAACAAGCCCAGCTTATTCGAGAGTACCTTACTGCAATGCCCAGCCCCAATAATGACTGGCTGGCTTGGGCAACGCACAAAGCAGATTGGCTCGATCCGATTATAATGGCTGAAGATGAATGGATGACTGAAGAAGATAAGGATATCTTTTAACAGCAACTGATTCTAATACACCAGAGCGGCTGTATCATATATTATGATACAGCCGCTTTTCCTAATTTATTCGGATATTTATCTAATTGACTATCAAGAATGGCTTCGATTGGCTCCTCAAAAATCAAATTCAAAAGATTTTTTTAATAGCTCTAAGGCTTTTTTTTGCTCCCTAATTTTACCCACGCGGATTGCATCGACTAAAGCAAGTTTATCATATAGCCGTTCGTCATCCATTGCCGCCATTACTTGATTGGGGTATAGCGGTATTATCGCCTGGCCTTTTGATTTCCCATTGGCACTTGGCCATACATAGGTTTCATCAGATACAAAGTAATCTTTTAGAATTGGAGCGCTGTGTGCGGTTGGCTGCCCGCGAACAATTGCGCCTGGCTCAGCCGGGAAAACAAATTTCAACCCGTGTTCAATAAAATTATACAGGGCAGTTTTAAAAACAACCCGTTTATCAGGACTGATCAATTTGGCAATCATGGAACGATTTAAGGATTCGCTGATCTCAGAATTGCTGATGTATAAACTAGTTGCAAGATCTTTGTTCAGCCAGTTTTTTTCTGACGAGGTTATTTTCAGCAGTAAGACCAAATCATGCGGCCTCATCCCATTATGTGCTTTCATATACGAATATAATCACCAATTTCTAAATTCGCGATTTGCGAATTTAGAAATTGGTGATTTGGTTATTTCGCAATAAGTATTAAGTCGTTAATGCATAGGTGGTATTTCGTCCACAGCCAAGCTCTTTCTCCGCAAATCTGCGGAGAATATGGCATTTATTCTCCGCAGATTGTAAAATTGACAATACGTGTGTCACTTATCTTCGATACCCGCCTCTGCCTCGTCCTATATCTTCAGAATTATCATCATCCCGATCAGATCCTGGGTTTTGTTGCATCCTATCATATTCGGCTATGGCGCTGGTAATGCTTTTATTTACATCCTGCCATTTTAGACTTTTATCTATAAGAATTACCGGAACGCTAAAGTCAATATCGTTATGATAAAGAAGGGATTTCCGAGCCATGGATTGAGTCACGTCAGGATACTTACTACAATAAAAATCCAGTATGTCTTCATAACCAAATTCCTGGAGGAGATAATGGATATCTATAAAGTCCTTGATTCGATGCCCACTACGAACTATAGCATTTATTTTCATCGCGGCAATATCCTCTAATGACATCATCCGAATCCCTTGAATAGTTTCAATTTGCTTAACCGGCGGGTATTTGTGGCTTATCAGGTCAAAATCCACGTCAAAAATACTTCCACTAACGTAATTGTTTTTTTGTCCCCTRATCTCGGCGTGATATTGTTTTTTCAAATGGCCCGCTAATTCCTCACCATCAAAATCCCCGATATTAAAAAGGTCTATATCTATAGACTCCCGGTGACCAAGCTTCAGTGCTAAAGCGGTTCCTCCAACTAGGTGAAAAGAATTGAACTGCTGATCTCGCATCAGCTTTTTGATTAGATCCAGTGTCCCTGGTTTAACTGTTTCTTCGTGTAACATTTGAGCTCACTTTTGCTCAACTGAAAATATTCACAAACAGCATCAACGGTCATATCGGTTAAATAATTGATTTCTTCTTTCAGAGAATGGATAAGGTTGTCCCTTCCATAAAATCGTATCATTTCTTCCCATTCTGATTTGTTGCCCTTATTAAGCACCCGCTCCATAATCGTCAGCCTTGACCTTCTCCAATCAATTTTATCAAAATCAAAATCCCAGAATAATACAGGCGGCAGGTTAGGCCTGGTGATTTTTTGTATCAATGGCTGCCGCTCTATTTTAACATCGTCATTTTCAAATGGGATTTTTTTCTTGGAAAGGTAATTATTGAGGGTATGATAATTAAAATCAGGGTAGCTGTCGCAAAAACCTTTCAGGCTTGAAAATACATCAATATCGATTCCTGCAAAGCGTTTCCAATGAACTAATACTACTCTTTTATTGATCTCTTTTATCATACCCAAAATTAACTAAAAACTATACAAACTGCCTAATATTTGTGAATATTTGTCAATTGATGGGTTTAATTAATTGCCGACAGCTTAACTTTAAGTGCGGCCATATCAGAACTGATCTTATGATCCATTACCTTAGCATAGATCTGTGTGGTCTTGATGCTGGTGTGCCCCATCATCTTAGCCACACTCTCTATCGGAACGCCATTATTAAGCGTTACAGTCGTAGCGAACGTATGCCGGGCAATATGGAAAGTCAGTAGTTTGGAAATGCCGCACAAGTCGGCTATCTCCTTTAAATAGGCATTCATTTTTTGGTTACTCATTACCGGAAGCAAAAGATCGTCGACAATACATTGTGGGTTATTCTCGTATCTTTCAATAACTTTTAATGCTGCCGGCAAAATGGGAATGCGGGATAAAGTATCAGTTTTTTGGCGGTTGGTATGGATCCAAAGGTCGCCGTCGACTCCCTTGGCCATTTCGGAACGTTTAAGCTTTTTGACATCGACATAGGCAAGCCCGGTATAACAACTAAACAGAAAAATATCCCTGACTAAGCGCAGCCGATCTACGGAAAATTCCTTTTCTGCAATGGCCGTCAGATCTTCCTTGGTCAGCACAACCCGGTGAACTTTTTTGGTTTTAGGCTTATAGTTCATATACGGATCAATCGTAAGCCAGCCATTACCTAAGCAGATACGGACAATTTTTCCTAAGTTTTTAATGTACTTGATCGCAGAATTGTTGGCGCACTTGCGAACGCTACGGAGGTAGTACTCAAAGTCATTAAGGAATTCGAAATTGATTTTTGTGATAGGTATGTCAGAAACATTGTGCTGCCATTGCATGAAATCTTTGGTATGCATTAATGCTGTTTCATAACGTTGCAGTGTGCTCTTCTCAAATTCCTGTCCTACCAGGCTGCGCATCTTTTGGTTATGGTCTTTAAAAACGGTAACCAAGGTGCGTACCTTTTCTGTTTTACCAATAAAGCGATTTTTGAGGCTTTCGGCGGTAACCATTTCGTCATTAGCCGTCATCCAGCGATGAAACTCCTGGGCTTTGGCTTGTAAGGTGTCGAGATAAGAGTTTAGGCTGCGAACGTCTTCTTTGGTGCCGATAGCACGGCCTGCTTGTGTATTCCAGCGGGAAGGGTCGCAAGTTTTACCTGTTGAAGCTTCCGCTCTTTGGCCGTCAACAGTAAACCGGAGATAGATGGCCACTGGGCCATTCTTGTAGGTAGAGCGCTTCTTTAAATAAAAAAGCAAATTGATGTTAGTTCTCATTACAAATGAATTAAATAGTGAAACAAAATTGATTATTCCATCACTTGCAATCAAGATGTTCACTTGCTGAACATCTTCTAAATCAGTTACTTATGGTGTTTCTGGTGAGCATCTTTTTAGCTTTAATATGCTCACCGAATTGCTCACCTTTTTTATGCTAAAACATGCATATTTTGGTGTTTTTCGCCAAACAAAAAAGCCTGTAAATCGATGATTTACAGGCTTTTAGGCAATTTTGACATTGTTTTCAGCGGAATGGACGGGATTCGAACCCGCGACCCCATGCGTGACAGGCATGTATTCTAACCAGCTGAACTACCACTCCGTTTGGGTTGGCAAATATACGCAGCATTTTGTATTACACAAGTGGTTTTTAAAAAAAACTTATTTATAGCGGTTTTATTATCTTTTTTAAAGCAGCCATAGTTCGTTTTGAGGCATTCTACCGTTACATAAACTCCTCAATATCAACAAAAAACGCCCAAATAGTATATCCAAGGCAGTTTTTTATTTTTTTTTATTTATTTCACGTCAAAGCTAAAATATTGGCCCCCGGCATCACCATCAGGGGTTATTCCCTGTACTAATCCTACATATTTCCCGGTTTGGTCTGAGGTATAAAATGATAATTGGCTTTTGCGACCTGGATTTGTGTTAATATTGGGTTGCCAGTACAACAGGTTCCTGAAATCGGGCACTCTACTTTTGGCTGCCATATCGGTATCATAAACCGGCGAATAAAATTCCCTTTGCAATTGCAGCCCCTCATAGTCAAGCACCACAGCGTGTGGATCCATTTCGGCTCCCCCCAGGTCACCCTTGTAGGTGGTGTAACTTAATATGCCCTCCTGAACCGATGGGCCGTAATAATACCTGTCTCTAATTACTTCAAGCTTTTTCACCTTTAGCGGGTCGATTCCGATTACTTTATCGATATTAAATACTGGTACATCATCCAGCAGAACTAAAGGGTCGCCATCTAAAAACCCTTCTTCATTTATCACTTTTATATGGTATCTCCTTTGCGATCTTACAACGTTTACTTCTCTTATATACTCTCGCAATACTTCTTCCATAGTGGTGAAGCGTGTATAATTATCTAAAAGATATGTTTTATACGGTTTTCCATAAAAACCGGAGCTATCAACCCCGGGATCATAAAATTGCTTTATTTTGTTGCCGGCATACACATTTTGCACCTGCATGGCCAGGCTGTGTTCTTCTATTGCTTTTTGCATACCAGGTGTTAAATTAAACTTTGGCTCCATATAATTGGCATACTGCTCAGAGAATGGACTTAAAACGTCAATGCGAAAAGTAGTGTCGCGTTCTGAATTTGTTTGAGCTATTATTTCACCCGGACCAAATAATTGCTTGGTATTAAATATCAACCTCCCTAATGAGTCGCTTTTTGCGGCGTATAGCTGCACTCTTTTTCCCGGAACACTTAGATAAGCCACTACATCTTTTGCGGGCGTCCCTGTTGCTGTACTGGCTATTTTAGCGGTTATAAGATGATCATTATACTCTGGTAAAAAATTAAATACAGCCGCCGTATTGCTCAGTACATTATTCCATTGAAATCTTCTCCACCCCTGCGAAAGCATAAGGTTATCTGTAGCCGCTTCGGTTTCGGCGTTAACATTCTTAAAGTAATAATCAGGCGATTCAATGCTTCCCCGCAGATCAGACTTTAGCAACAGGTAGTTAACAATATCTCCGGCATCTATATACTGTAATGAATCAATACGGTAAACCGACATGGATAAATTGGCAGGTAATGGCTTACCTGATTCGCTTTGGGCCGAAATATTTATACTTACTTTTTTGCGTGCCGCATACTGAGGCTGATCGGCAGTAGCCTCAATCAACAACTGTTGTTTTGCTCGTTTAAAATAAAGCCGCTCGCAAACCGGCTGTTTAGCGCTGTTAAAAATGGTAATTTGTGATATACCTTCACCAAGTTTGGTTTTATCAATTGTAAAACTTGCTGTTCCTGAATTAATAGTCGCGGTTTCGGCTATCTTAACTATTTGCCTGGTATGTGCAAAAAGATATACCTCTCCGCCT
The DNA here is from genome assembly GCF_056401495.1 of Mucilaginibacter sp. P4_E8. NCBI lineage: Bacteria > Pseudomonadati > Bacteroidota > Sphingobacteriia > Sphingobacteriales > Sphingobacteriaceae > Mucilaginibacter > Mucilaginibacter sp. P4_E8. The sequence goes on along the minus strand of NZ_JBFUJG010000015.1, from coordinate 96,318 downwards.
GCTATGCCAGTACTGCTTACAGTAACTTCCAACCGCGGGCCACCGCTGTCCTTAAGTTGCATTACGTAACCCCGGTTGTTAATTGCCGGCAGATCTTTAGTAATCGGATTACCGTAACCTGTTTTAATAATTGCTTTGTAGGTATTGTTTGCGGCTGGTGTAAACATAAAACTACCTATACCAAATTTTAATGGCTGAAAACGCATCACAGTATCGTTATGCTGATCAATAATAGCACCTGTGTAGGATGCCAAACCCATACCATTGGAAGCTGTTACCTTAAAGGCCACCTTACTGGCAATACCTGCCACTAAATTTCCCCCTTCCGGAAAAAATTGAGCATCATAACTTATAGCTGTTTCTTTATCCTGCACATCAGGCGATCTTAGTGAATTAACGATAATGACCTTTTTTTCAAAATAGTAATCAGGGCTGAAGTTTTTCATCCAACTGGTATACGCCCTCAATTTATAATTACCATTGCTTACCGATACAGGGATATATAGCGAGCCGCTACCAGTGCCATTTTTCATTGCAATTTTGGCTTGTAATATGGCATTATGGTTATTATCAATTACATCAACATAAACAACTTTACTTAAGTTAAATGGCCTATGAAAACTGGCATCTACGTTATAAACTTTAAACCATAAAATTTCGCCGGGCAAATAGGCACTTTTATCAGTATGAACAAATATTTTTTCCTGTACCATTCCCTGCTGATACTGGTCAAAGCTTTTTGTAATTTGATTTATTGCCTGTGCAAAACCGCTGGTATGCAACTGCAATAAAACCGAAATAGATAAAGCTATAATCTTAACAGTCATTCTAATTTTTTTCATAACCGATACCTGGTTGTTTAGTACTATTTTTTATGTAAAAATATATTCCACTATTTTTTATCTATCCAAAATGATGGCTGCTGGATACGGCCCCTTATTGTACAAACAGCACAGGATTCCGTTGAATAGGTATATCCAACCGCTATGCCTGCTATAAATATTTTAGCTAATGGTATCCCACTGCCATTAATAATATAAGCATCCACCTCATGTATACCACTTTTAGCATTAAAATTAAAGGCCGAGTCGGGCGCTCCGCAATCATAAGGATACTTAGGAAGCCAGTCATTGGGCAATTGTGAGTTATCAATAAATATTCTTTTTGACTGGGTGTTGGTTACGCTAACATAACCAATCACCGGTTCGGCAGCGTTATTAATACTATGAATATTGCCTTGCAGCTGGGTAGGCTGGGCATCAAATATACTACCCAGCTTTTCGGTGTTTTTTCTCAGGTTTTCCCAAAACTGGTAACCGTCTTTGGTTAAGGCGTATTGTTTTACCAGGATGCTATACCTCATTTCCAGCTTTTCTGCATCGCGGGGAATAGCATTGATTGGGCCTTGATATATCACATCCTGTGCAAGCTTTGCCGATGAACCGATAATAATATTGCTCGATCTGTCATCCGCAAAACAATAATATACTTCCTCCTCTTTTCTACGTCCTCTTACCTCTTTGGCAACTTTATCCGCTATAAAGTCAGCATTATATTTGGCGTGAAATTTCCATGCTTCTGCATACTCCCACCTGTAATAACGGCTGTTGTTTGTGGCATTGTGAGTATTTACATATAGCTGCAAATTGTTGTTCTTCAGTACAAAACCAATGCTGTCAATAGGCGGTGTTTGCCTTACTTCTACATAATCTGACGCATATTCCTTGTTATCTGGTGTTGTAATGTGCAAACGATATTTTTTGGCAGCATCAAGATGCATGGGCCCTGTAAAGTATTTTCCACCGTCGCCGGGCTGCAAAGTATAATTGCCACCTTGTTCGCCTTCAACTACAACTTTACAATTGACTACAGGCTGGGTCCTTACATCTTCTGTTACCTTAACTGTTCTGCTTAAGCTGATAAAGGTGGAGTCGTTCCCGCTGTTAATAACTCCTTCAACCACCAGGTAATGGTTATCGTCACTCACCACCTGTGGATTATACGGCTTTTTGCACCCTGCCGTTATTACCAGCAACAATACCAAATACCATATATAGCTACTTCTTATCATGTTTATTATTTCCAAAATAATGGTGGTTGAACCCGTCCCCTTATGGTACAAACCGCACAAGCCTCAGACGAATACGTATAGCCAGCTACGCCACCATTCTTATACATTATTTCTAAGGGGATTCCGCCCCCAACAATAATATATGCCTGTACTTCATATATTTTTGTATTTGGATTATAAAAATAAGCTGAATCGGGAGCCAGACAATCATAAGGATATTTGGGCAGCCAATTTTGCGGCAATTGCGAATTATCAATAAATATTCTTTTTGACTGTGTATTGGAAATACTGATATAACCTATAACCGGCTCGGCAGGGTCACTTGTACAATGGATATTACCGGTTAACTGTGTGGGCTGGGCATCAAAAATACTGCCCAGTTGTTCGGTATTCTTTTTCATACTTTCCCAAAACTGGTAACCCTCTTTGGTTAATGCATACTGCTTAAGCAATATACTATACCTTACAGCTATCTTTTCTGCGTTGCTGGGGATGGTAGTGATCAGCCCTTGATAAATAACATCCTGTGCAAGTTTTGCTGATGAGCCTATAATGATATTACTTGAGTTGTCTCCTGTAAAACAGGTGTATACATTCTCTTCGGGAAGCCTCGCCCTAACTTGTTTAGCCACTGCATCAACTATGTAATCAGAATGAAATTCGGGATGAAATTTCCATGTTTCATCATAATCCCATCGGTAATACCGGGTATTGTTAGTGGCATCATGTGTATTCACATATATCTGCAAGGCGTTGTTTTTGGCAATAAAACCGATACTGTCAATAGGCTGCGTTTGTTTCACCTCAACATAATCTGAGGCATACTCCTTGCCTTCGGGTGTAATGATATGCAAGCGGTATTTTTTTGTGGCATCAAGGTGCATGGGCCCGATATCATATTTCCCGTTACCTTCTGATTGCAGGGTATAGCTAACCCCGGCCTGCTCCCGTTCAACAACCACGGTATAATTGGTTACCGGCTGGGTGCTTACATTTTCTGATAGCTTAACTGTTTTGCTCAGGCTAATAATGGTAGAATCATTACCGCTATTGATCACCCCTTCAACAACAAGATAATGATTGTTACTACTGACCACCGGTGGGTTATACGGCTTTTTACAGCCGGCAATTATTACTGCCAGTACCATAAAATACCATATATAGCTACTTTTTATCACGTTAGTTTATTTCCAAAATGATGGTGGTTGAACCTGGCCCCTTATTGTACAAACTGTACAAGACTCCGACGAGTAGGTATATCCGTTAGTACCTCCGTCGCTCGTAATTGCAGATATGGGTATTCCACCACCATTAATTATAAATTGTTGCACCTCGCGCAAATTTGATTTGGGATTAAAAAAAAGAGCCGAATCCGGCGCTACACAATCATAGGGATATTTGGGCAGCCAATCCCGCGGTAACTGTGAGTTATCTATAAATATCCTTTTCGACTGCGTATTGGTAATACTCACATAACCTATAACCGGCTCAGTAAGGTCACTTGTACAATGAATATTACCGGTTAATTGTGTTGGCTGCGCATCAAAAATACTGCCCAGTTGTTCGGTGTTCTTTCTTAGGTTTTCCCAAAACTGGTAACCGTCTTTGGTTAATGCATATTGCTTAAGCAGTATACTATACCTTACAGATATCTTTTCCGCGTTGCTGGGGATGGTAGTGATCAGCCCCTGATAAATAACATCCTGTGCAAGTTTTGCTGATGAACCAATAATAATATTACTTGAATTATCCCCTGTAAAACAATAATATACGTTCTCGCTCGGGTACCGGGGCCTAACTTGTTTAGTCACCGCGTCAACTATAAAATCAGACTGAAATTTGGTATGAAATCTCCACGCTTCTGAATAATCCCAGCGATAATACCGGGTGTTATTAGTGGCATCATGCGTATTTGCATATACCTGCAACGTATTGTTTTTCGGTACAAAGCCAATGCTGTCAATAGGTGGCGTTTGTTTTACCTCAACATAATCTGATGTATACTCCTTGCCTTCGGGTGCTGTAATGCGCAAACGGTATTTCTTTGTGGCATCAAGATGCATGGGGCCGATATCATATTTCCCGTTACCTCGCGACTGCAGGGTATAGCTAACCCCAGCCTGCTCCCGTTCAACAACCACGGTATAGTTGGTTACCGGCTGGGTGCTTACATTTTCTGATATCTTAACCGTTTTGCTCAGGCTGATAACGGTTGAATCGTTCCCACTGTTTATCACCCCCTCCACAACAAGGTAATGATTGTTACTGCTGACTACCTGCGGATTATATGGCTTTTTACAGCCCGCAGCTAAAACAAGCAGCAGTAAACAATATATATAATTCCATTTCCTGTTCATTGCTTTAAAACCTGATGTTATAATTAATAAATGGTATTGGCTTAGCAAATATGGATAGCTTAAAGCCGCTTATCACCCCGCTTTGCTGGGTGAAATAAGTTGAATAAGCATTTTGCCGCCCTGTAAGGTTATAAACGCCTATGGTAAACGAATTATGTGTTAACTGATGTACTTTGTGGTTACCATCAATGTTAACTGAAAAATCAGACCTGAAATAATCCGGTATACGGTAAGCATTCCTGTCTGAATAGTATACCCGCTCAGATCCGCCGTATTCATACTTGGCAATTGGAAGTGTAATAGGGCGGCCGGTACTGTACGTAACATTTAAGGATACGCTAAACCTGTGCGACACCCTGTAGTTACCTATAAAATTAAAATCATGTGGTTTATCAAAATTAGCCGGATAATAAGCCCCCCCATTGATCAGTTCGCCTGCATTTGGATCATTCTGTTTTAAAAATGTGCGCGAGTAGGTATAGCTTATCCATCCATTAGCTTTACCGGTAGCTTTTTTGATCAAAAATTCTATACCATAAGCTTTGCCTTCGGTACCCAGCACATCATTTTCAATGTGGTGGTTTAGTACCAGGTTGGCCCCGCTCCGATAATCCAAATAATCCCTTAATCTTTTATAATAAACCTCAACCGAAGTTTCAATGGTATTTGATTTCAGGTTACGGTATATCCCCAGGGACACCTGATCGCCATACTGCGGTTTAATGTTCGGATCGCTCAGTTGCCATACATCGGTTGGCGCTATAGCCGTGGTGTTTGAAAGCAGGTGTATATATTGCCTTAAAGTATTGTATCCGCCTTTTATAGATGTATTATCCCCTAAGTTATACCGGGCAGAAAGCCTGAATTCGGGCCCTGAATAGGTTTTAATTACTTTATTTTTAGCGTATGTAGTACTATCAAGCAGGTTTGAACTTGTTTTAGGCAGGTTAGGCGCATAGTTATAAACCGTTTGCGGCCCCAGGTAATTATACAATGAATACCTGACACCTGCACTTAACGAAAGATCATCAGTAATATCATATTTATCGCCTACGTAAGCGCCACTTTCTAAAGCCTGCTGTGTGGGCACTATATCAGGCACTACTAATGACTGAGCGTTATTTGGTTGCAGGTTACCCGGATKCAATTTGTAATAAATGGAGCTTACACCAAAATCAATCGTGTTTTTACGGTTCAGGTAGTAGGTAAAATCAGCTTTAAAATTTGTTTGATTAATATCAAAGTTAAGCTTATAAGCGTTTACCGGGTTATCAAAGCTTGCAATTTCATACTGATAATGGTCAAGACCTGCTGTAATAACGCTAAACAGTTTATCATTAAAATTATGCTTCCATTTAATATTAGCGTTTTTGTTGCTGTAGCTGTAAGCAGTATCGCTGTTCAGTTTAAATTTATCCTTGCTCAGGTAACCGGTTAGGTAAATATTGTTTTTATCATCAATCTGGTGACTTACATCCAGGTTAAAATCATAAAACGATGCCGAACTATGCTTATACGCTTCGGGCAGTAACCTAAGCAACCAATCAGAATAAGTAGCACGACCACCAAATGAAAAAGAGGTTTTATCTTTAATTATAGGCCCTTCAACGTTAAGTCTGCTGGTTATTAAACCAATACCTGCCGAGCCGGTGAATTTCTTTTTGTTACCCTCACGATTGGTAACATCCAAAACTGATGATAAACGTCCGCCAAATTTTTCGGGGATACTGCTTTTATACAGTTCAATTTCTTTTACAATATCAGGGTTAAACGATGAGAAGAAGCCGAAGAAGTGCGATGGGTTATAAATGGTGGCATCATTCATTAAAATAAGGTTCTGATCTGCCGAACCGCCACGAACATTAAATCCGGTTGTGGCTTCGCCTACCGATTGTACGCCCGGCAACGTTAATACAACCCTTAACACATCGGCCTCACCAAATACGGTAGGCACCTGTTTAATACTTTTGATATCGAGGCGGTTTACACCTAACTGTACATTACGAACATTGGCAACTTTCTCGGCCGATATTTTTACTTCCTTTAAGCTGGTTATCTGTTCCTGCATTTCAATGATCAGCTTGCCATCAGAATAAAGTACAATCTGCCGACGGGTATCGCGCATACCGATACCCCTTATGCTTAAAATTTGTCGGCCTTTTGGCAGGGTAATGGTAAAATACCCAAACTGATCAGTAGCTACCCCGGTTTTGGTATTGGTAACATAAATACTGGCACCAACTACTGATTCGCCCGATTTGCCATCGCGTACATAACCCGAAAGGGTAGCCTTGCCCGGCTGAATAGTGTTTGTTTTTATTCCTATTTCGTATAATTTATTTTCTGTGGTAGCCTCAGGAATTTTCTTTTCCTTTTCATCAGTAAAATCAGCAACCGGCGCATTAGTAACTGTATTTACGGTTGGGTTAGCCTCTGGCTTATTTCCGAAAAACCCTGCAGATAGCCTGGTTTGTATTTCGCGCCCCCGGGTAAGGAACACCTGCTGTTGGGCAGTAATGGCATAGTGAAAATTGGTATTTTTGAAAGCCAGGCCCAACACGGTTTCAATTGGTTTGTTATTTACTTGAAGGGTAACTTTCAAACTATCAAACTGAATGGGGTCATAGTAAAACCGATACCCTGTTTTTGCTTCAAGCTCTGTTACAAATTGGCCAATATTGGCCTGTTGAAAGTTTACACTTATTGACGCTGCTGTGTTTTGCTGGGCATAACTCAACTTAAACAGTATCAAGAAACAGAAACTCAGAAAGTAAAATTTTTTCATCGGCACTTTTTATTTTTTTCTGTACGCATACAAGGCAAATTTTTTATATAACAGATCATTGCAGGCACTGCTTAGGTTTTTACTTGGGCTATGATTGTGCAACGCGTTATTTTGATAACTCATCGTATCGGGCAGCTATAGCAACCATAGCCTCTTCGGGAGTTTTATTAAACTTGATCTTATTGGCTTTTATATACTGCTGCAACTCTTTCTTTTTATCTTTTAAAAGGCTCAACAAAGTGCCCTGCCCGCCAATACTATAGTAGCTATTACCCTTTTTTAAATAAAAGCTTTTGCCCGATGTAAAATAGTTTTCAATAGTATTTGTACCTGAGGTACTTTGGATAGCCTTTGACCGTTTAACCAGCACTTCAAGACTGCCATTGTACAACTGATCATAAAAACCCGTACTGATGGAATTTACATTTAATGAATCGGTCCTGATATATGTAAAATGATGGTTTAACAGATCGAAACTTTGAACCCTTTCCTTAAGCAGGGTAAATCTGGAGAATTTATTATACAACATAACCACTACTACATCCTTGTATAAATCATACATCATGGGTACATCCTTATAAAGTATACCATCATAAGTAACAGCACCCTGAGTAAAACTATTTATATCAGAAAAATAAGCGTTCCCCTTTATATTAGGATTGTAAAGATCGTATTCAGGCCCGTTATATAACCGCGATTGCTGCCCAATAGCCGTATTATAAGTATCTGTAATGCGTGCAAGCGCAATACTTTGTACCGAAGTATCATTAGCGGCAGTTTGCCCCAGAGCGCTTTTATTTACGAGCGCACAAGATATCACAATAAGGTAAAGGAGTAATTTTTTTATCATTTAGGTTTTTTATAAAAGATGGAATTTACACTACTTTTAATTAAAAATCAAACAACCTCGTTGAATATATACCTAAAAGTATCTAATGTATTAATTATGTTACAAACAATATTTTTATATATAAAAGGTGATCACAGCACATTACGTATCACCCAAACTATTTGAAACAGTGTTCATTAAAAATAAATCAATAACTGTAAGTAGTGTGTATGAAAATATCCATGGCCGGCATACAGGCTCAATAACCGATATAATATAATGGTGATTAGTTATGCGTGATACTATTTAAATATAATGCACGCCTGAGTTGGGGAGGTTGGTTATGTTTTCGATCATGTAAATTTAATATTACAAATTAAACCGGCGGTGACTGCCTTAGTCTACCATAATAACTAAAAATAATTTAATTTATACCAATAGTATTATGAAAACACTAAAAGTATTAGCCGTTGTGTTGTTTGCTACATTTGCCTACACAACTGCCAACGCGCAAACAGCACATCGTCATCATCGTGTACACCATCGTCATCACCACCATGTAGTGCATCATCACAAAATGTAAAATAAAAATGGCCCTATTAAGGGCCATTTTTATTTTATTCCATATACCGTAGCGGGTGTTACAACTTGCGTTTAACCTCTACGTTTTCATAAGCTTCAACAATGTCGCCTACTTCAATGTTATTAAAGTTTTGGATATTTAAACCGCACTCATAGCCGGTAGCAACTTCTTTCACATCATCTTTAAAGCGTTTTAGTGATGCCAGCTCACCTGTATGTATAACAACACCATCACGAATGATACGGATTTTACTGTTACGGGTGATCTTACCATCCAGTACCATACAACCTGCAATGGTACCCACCTTACTAATCTTGAAGGTTTCGCGTATCTCTACGTTGGCAACAATCTTCTCTTCAAAGGTTGGTGCAAGCATACCTTCCATCGCGGCTTTGATCTCATTTATCGCATCGTAGATGATAGAGTATAACCTGATATCGATCTGCTCGGCCTCAGCCAGCTTACGGGCACTTCCTGACGGACGAACCTGGAAACCTATAATGATGGCATCAGATGCAGAAGCCAACAATACGTCAGACTCGGAGATCTGACCAACTGCCTTGGATATGATGTTAACCTGTATTTGCTCAGTTGATAGTTTAAGCAATGAATCGGATAACGCTTCGATAGATCCATCCACGTCACCTTTAACAATAATGTTAAGCTCCTTAAAGTTACCAACTGCCAAACGGCGGCCAATTTCATCAAGGGTAATGTGTTTCTGGGTGCGTAAACCTTGCTCACGTTGTAATTGTAAACGTTTGTTAGCAATTTCACGTGCTTCAACTTCACTTTCCAATACGTTAAACTTATCGCCTGCTGTTGGTGCTCCCTGCATACCCAACACCTGTACCGGTGTTGATGGCCCTGCAGATTCAACCCTTTGACCACGCTCATTGGTTAATGCCTTAACACGGCCGCTATAACAGCCGGCCAGTATAGGATCACCAACTTTTAGCCTGCCTGCCTGTACCAATATGGTAGTTACTATACCGCGACCTTTATCTAAGGCTGCTTCAATAACAGTACCTACGGCACGTTTGTTAGGGTTGGCTTTTAATTCAAGCAATTCGGCCTCGAGCAATACTTTTTCTAAAAGCAACTCAATATTTAAACCTGTTTTGGCCGATATTTCCTGTGTTTGATATTTACCACCCCACTCTTCAACCAAAATGTTCATGGCCGATAATTGCTCACGTATTTTATCAGCGTTAGCACCCGGTCTGTCAATTTTATTGAAGGCGAAAATAATAGGTGCACCTGCAGCCTGCGCGTGGTTTATGGCCTCGCGGGTTTGCGGCATCACGCTATCATCAGCGGCTATTACTATAATTACAATATCTGTAACCTGTGCACCCCTTGCACGCATGGCGGTAAACGCCTCGTGACCCGGAGTATCCAGGAATGTTATTTTACCCTTATCGCCTGGCAAAGTTACTTCATAGGCACCAATGTGCTGGGTAATACCTCCGGCTTCGCCACCTATTACGTTTGTTTTACGTATAAAGTCAAGCAATGAGGTTTTACCGTGGTCAACGTGACCCATAATGGTTACAATTGGCGCACGTGGTATCAGATCGGCCGGATCATCTGGCTGATCAAGGTTAGCTTCCTCATCCTGTGGTTTTACAAACTCTATCTGGTAGCCAAACTCATCAGCAACAATGCTCAGTGTTTCGGCATCAAGCCTTTGGTTAATGGATACGAACATACCCAGGCTCATACAGGTTGAGATGATCTGCGTTACAGATACATCCATCATCAAAGCCAGCTCATTAGCAGTTACAAACTCGGTAACCTTTAATACTTTTGACTGTAATTCCTGCTCCAGTGCCAATTCTTCGGCTGTAGAGGCTACATCATCACGTTTTTGACGGCGGAACTTAGCACGCTGTGCAAACTTACCTGATTTACCTGCGCCGCTTAAGCGGGCCAGGGTTGCCTTAATTTGATCCTGTATATCTTTTTCTGATGGCTCTTCTTTCGGACCAGTGTTTTGAGGGGCATTACGGTTCCTGAAATCAGGACGATTGCCACCGCCACCACCCTGGTTAGGGCCGCCTGCGTTAGGGTTATTACCACGGTTCCTGAAATCGGGACGGTTTGGATTGATGGTTCCACCTGCTGGCGGCGGGGTATGCCCCTGCTGCTGCGGCGGGTGATTGCCACCACCACCTTGTTGTCCACCATGTCCCTGTTGCGGGTTTCCCTGGTTATCTTTACGTTTTCTTTTCCGTTTATGATCAGCGCTGTTAGCGTTTGATGACGATGCTATCGGGTTACGCTTAGGCGCATTAACCGGTAACTGTATTTTACCAATCACGTTAGGACCTGTAAGACGTTCGGCTTTTGCCCTGATCACATCAGGTCCCTGATTATTATCATCAGCAGCAGCGGCCGGAGTTTCGGCAACAGGTGCCTGAACAACGGGTGCAGGTTCTGCTACAGGCGCTTTTGGCTCTTCAACCTTTGGCGTTTCAGCAACAACCGGTTTAGGCTCTTCCGCTTTCGGTGCTTCAGCAACTTTAGGCTCTTCAGCTTTTGGTGCTTCGGCAACTACTTCTTTTGGTATTTCGGCCTTAGGTTCCGGTTTTGGCTCGGGAGCTACAGGTTCGGGCTGTTTAACAACTTCAACAGGCTTTGCCTCCACTGGTTTTTCAACCGGGGGTTGTGGCTTTGCATTTAAGTTATTAAGATCAATTTTACCAACCACTTTAACGCCTGGCAAAACGTCATTGCGCTCGTCAGATTTTTCGGGAGCGGGTTCAACCGGTTTTGGTTTTTCCGCCTGCGGCGAAGCATAATGACCGGTGTTCTTGATCAATATCTCTTCGTTCTCAAAATCCCTTGAACGGCGGTTTTCAACCGGTTTTTCAGGAAACGCTGCAGGCTCTTCTTTTCTGATCTTACCGATACTGATCTGCTTGGCTTCCTCCTTAATACTTTTGTCAACAGCAAACTCCTTCAACAATGCGGTATACATGTCGCCATCCAGCTTCGCCATAGGTTGCTTTTCAACTTTATAGCCTTTTGTAGCCAAAAAATCGACAATGGTACCCATACCAATGTTGAGTTCTTTTACTGCTTTAATTAATTTTATTGATTTGTCTTCTGACATTTATTATAATTTCTCTGCTTATTATCGCAAAAATACGATTTTAATTTTGGTTATTATGCTTATTCAAACTCAGCATTCAATATTGATAACACTTCTTTTACAGTTTCTTCTTCCAAATCTGTACGTTTTACCAACTCTCCTACTGTTAAAGCAAGCACCGATTTTGCTGTATCTAAACCTATACGTTTAAATTCATCAATTATCCAGCTATCAATTTCATCTGAAAATTCTTCGATGTCCACATCTTCGTCATGCTCATCGGCTTCACGGTAAACATCAATTTCATAGCCGGTTAATTTACCTGCCAGTTTAATGTTATGTCCGCCACGACCGATAGCTAATGATACCTGATCAGGCTTTAAGTACACTGCCGCCGTCTTTTTATCATCATCTAATTTAATAGAAGTTATTTTGGCTGGTGATAATGCACGCTGAATATACAACTGAATATTGTTGGTGAAGTTGATCACGTCAATATTTTCGTTCTTAAGCTCGCGCACTATACCATGTATACGTGATCCTTTCATACCCACGCAGGCACCTACCGGGTCAATGCGGTCATCATATGATTCAACAGCCACTTTAGCTCTTTCGCCAGGCTCACGCACTATTTTTTTAATGGTGATCAGTCCGTCGAAAATTTCAGGCACTTCCAGTTCAAACAAACGTTGTAAAAACTCAGGAGCTGTACGCGATATAATGATCTTCGGGTTACTGTTCAGCATATCTACTTTATATACTACCGCTTTTACGCTGTCGCCTTTTTTAAAGTAATCAGCTGGTATCTGCTCGGTTTTTGGAAGCAACAATTCGTTGCCTTCATCATCAAGCACCAGGGTTTCTTTTTTCCAAACCTGGTAAACCTCGCCGGTAACAATTTCGCCAACACGGTCTTTATATTTTTTAAATATCTCGTCTTTTTCCAGTTCCAGAATTTTTGAAACCAGTGTTTGGCGGGCAGCTAAAATAGCACGGCGACCAAAGCTTTCCAGCGTGATCTGCTCAATGTAATCATCGCCAATTTCCAGATCGGCATCAAGCAATTTTGCTTCGGCCAGTTCAATTTCAAGGTCATCATCTTCACTAAAACCATCCTCCATAACCTTACGGGTACGCCAGATCTCCAAATCCCCGTTATCAGTATTTACAATTACGTCGCAATTCTCGTCAGTGCCATATTTTTTCCTGATCATACTTCTGAAAACGTCTTCCAGAACGCTCATCATGGTTGGGCGGTCAATGTTCTTGAAATCTTTAAATTCCTGAAAAGAATCAATTAAATTAATATTGCTCATTTTCTACTTGAATGTTATTAAAACTTTTGTTTCTGTTATTTGATCAATAGGGATAACGCTTTCAACAGTTTCAGCTTTTTTCCCTTTTTCTTTTATTTTTTCTTCAATGATAACGGCATCCTCTGTGATGGCCGTTAACTTACCTTCTCTTTTAGCTCCATCGGTCATTTTTATGGCCAGGTTGCGCCCTATATTCTTGGCATACTGCCTGGTTGACGAAAGCGGGTAATCAATTCCCGGTGATGATACTTCCAGATTATAAGGAGTATCTATTACATTTTCCTCTTCCAGATGAAAGCCTACATGCCTGCTCACCTGCACACAATCATCAATGCCCAGCCCGTTATCACCGTCAATCAGCACAATTAATTTTCCGTTCGAATGCATTTTAACATCCACTAAAAACAAGTTCGGCTTATCGGCTATCTTCTCTTCAACCAGCTCTTTTACCCTCTTTTCAATATTCATTACCCTTCGGTATTTTTGACAGATAATTTGATTGATAAAATAAAAGAGGGGACAAATCGCCCCCTCTTTTTTTAATTAGGTGCAAATATACATAATTATATTTGATTTTCAAGCAATTCACAGCAGTTTTTACTTAATTATCAAATCAGAATAGTGCAAACTACCCGGCCTGTTATGCCCCATGATAAAATCGCTTACTTTATTGCCGGCGTCAAATTTATAGTATCGTACAAAATAGGTTTGATGGGCCATAAAAGGCGTATCGGGTGTAAAAATAACGGCGTTATCCTTAATCTGGTATGTACCCGGCTGCACCGACTGATAGTTTTTCAGATCAGTATCTGCCGGCATGCGGTAAACCGGCAACAGGCTTTGCCAGTTACCTCCTGCCGAGTCGCGGTTGATCTCATGCATCACAGCATTATCTAACCCACTGATCCTTACAGCCTGTTTGTTATTTTCAAAGCCTACCTGCACAGTCTTGTCATTATTTTTATTGGCGGAGCAGCCGACACTGAAAAGAATCAAAACACCTATGAACAATATAAAAAAGGAGTCATGCTGAACTTGTTTCAGCACCTCACGCGCAAGATAAACTCCTTGCCTATCGCTCACTTTGCATGTGGGATCCCGAAATAAATTCGGGATGACTTCGGATTTTGAGTATTTCCTCATTTTTTCAGCGTTTGCTCAAATAGTTTAAATATACGTTTGTACTCATCCGTCCAGCTGCTGGGTTGTTCAAAGGCATGATCCTCTACCGGGTATGAGGCCAGCTCCCAGTTTTCCTTATGCAGTTCAATTAGTTTTTGTGTGAGCCGGATGATGTCCTGGTAATTTACGTTTTGATCAACCATGCCATGCAGCATCAGCAAATTTCCTTTTAAACCATTGGCAAAGTATATAGGCGAACTTTTACGGTAAGCGTTTTCATCAGTAAATGGCTCATTTAAAATGTTGGCTGTGTACTCGTGGTTATAATGCGCCCAGTCGGTTACTGAACGGATGGCTCCGCCTGCCGCGAAAACATCAGGCTCGGTAAACATAGCCATCAGGGTGATGAAGCCGCCATAAGAGCCACCGTATAAACCTACATGGTTGGGGTTAATACCAAATTTTTCAACCAGGTATTTCACACCATCAACCTGATCGGTAAGGTCTTTGCCGCCCATGTGGCGATATATGCCGGTACGCCAGTCGCGGCCATAGCCCGCGCTTGCTGTATAGTCAATATCGAGTACGGTATAACCATTGTCGGCCAGCATATTGTTAAACATAAACTCGCGGAAATAATAGCTCCAGGAATAGGTTACGTTTTGCAGGTAACCTGCGCCATGTACAAAAATAACAGCTGGTTTTGCCGGGTCAGGATGTTTAGGCAAATACTGGCGTGCGTAAACATCATTGCCATAACGGTTTTTAAACGTAATAATCTCCGGATCGCGCCATGGGTACGATTGAAACTCTGGTGTAATGGAATTGGTTACCTGCACAGCTTTTGCCCCTGGCTTATTTGGCTGCAAGTACAACTCCCAGGGTTTGTTGGAGTAAGAGTAACGGATAGCCAGCCATTTTTCGTCGGGCGATAGTGTTACATCATTACCACCCTTCATGCCGGTTATTTTAACCGGCTTGCCATCGCTTACCGGGATACTGTAAAAGTCGGTAACACCCGGATGCTCCATATTCGCGGTAAAATAAAATGTCTTTTTATCGGTAGACAAGTGCAGGGTTTGCACTTCCCATTTACCGCTGGTGAGCTGTTTTTTTGTACCGTTAGTTACATCAACCAAATAAATGTGCGAATAACCGCTGGCTTCGCTCTGAAAATAAAAGTGCGTATCGTCAGTAAACCCAATATTACCTGCCGGCGAGTCTTCAATACCTGGCCCACCTATCCAAGCTTCGTCACGCTGACGGTCAAGCAAGGTTAGCTTACCGGTTACCGGGTCAAGGCGCATGATCCACCGGTCCTTATTATCCTGTGCGTTTACTACCACCACCGCGTTTTTACCATCAGCACTCCAAAACGGACCTTCAATATTTACCTTCCTATCGGCATTAAGCTGTTTCCGTTCTGCCAGTTCATTTGGGTAATCCCTAACATAGTCGGGCAGGTCTTTTATCCCAGGGATATCTTTAGTGATAACCGGGTAAACCGATTGCCGCCGTGTATCAAAAATAAACGTTTCGGAAGTTGACGAGGGGCGACCAGCTTTGGAACGGTTGGGAATATCCTCCGTAAATCCCGACGCGGTTACGTAATTAGGAACTATGGCATTCTTAACACCATCGGCGGCTTTAATGAGTCGATAGGTAACATATTTGCTATCAGGGCTTATCCTCACCGAATTTATCCTGTTTTCGCCAATAACTATTTCTTTTATTTGTTGAGGTTCCAAAGCAGCATTCTTAGCCGAATCTTGCTTATCCTCTTTCGCTTCCTTCTTTATTACATCAAAAAGCTCCATCTGTTGCTTTTTAAGCCATAGCTGCTGGTCATTAAGGGTTTCGGGCCCTTTTTTATTTTTTGATGACCGAACAAAATTGGTTAGCTGTCTCAACTGTCCGCCGTTTAGCTTTAGTGCAAACAGGTTGTTGCCTTGTTTAAATATCACTTCACTTTCGTCGCCGCTAAAAACCGGGGTATTCTCCTCCTGTTCGGTATTGGTTAGCTGAATGATCTTGCTTGTTTTAATATTCTCCAGGAACAGATCGCCATTTTTTTCAAAAACCTTTTGGGTATAGTTTTTATTCCAGTTGCCCGCGAGGTTGGTTAAATTGCGTTGCTCGGCAATACTTAATTTTTGCGGCTTGATATTAGCCGGAGTAACAGCATACAGTTCGTCGGTTTCGGTTTTAGCAGGGTTCCATTTAAAATAGATCTTTTTACTATCATCGCTCCAGCGGATATCGGTGGGTGATACCCCGATCCATTTAGGGTCACGCATGATCTTTTCGATGGTAAGGGTATCCAGCTTTTGAGCAAATGCGCTTGTGGTATTTATGAGTAATAATAAAGTAAATAGTTTTTTCATGGATGTGTGAGCGGCAAAATGCCGTTAAAACACACGCAATTTAGCAGTTTTGGCAATCATTGCTATTTTTAGGCATTTTATTGTTACAAAATGGAATTAAGGGGCACAGGATTTACTTTAAGAGGATGGCTTGAGGGCGATGAACAATCATTACAAAAGCACGCGGATAACCCCAATGTATCTGCTTTTTTAATGGATCGGTTCCCTTATCCCTATACTATGCAGGATGCCTCCAACTGGATAACCTTTATGCAAAACCAGCAGCCGTTAACTAATTTTGCCATAGTTATTGATGGCCAGGTTTGCGGCGGAATTACTGTTGATTTAATGGATGACGTGAACCGCAAAACGGCCGAAATTGGTTATTGGCTTGCAGAACCTTACTGGGGCCGGGGCATAGCAACCGAAGCAGTTAAGATCATAACCGGATACACCTTTAAAAATTTAGATATCATACGCCTGCAAGCCGGCGTGTATCATAAAAACACAGCTTCCATGCGGGTGTTGGAAAAGGCCGGATACGTTAAGGAAGGTGTAATGCGTAACGCGGTTATTAAAAACGGCGTGGTGATGGATAAGCATATATACGCCATTTTGAAATCGGAATAGTTTATATGATGCATGGTTTATGAGTTGACTCACCCCGTCTACGCTTCGCTGGACGACCCTCTTCGCCTTCGCCGGAAAGAGGAATCTTTTTTCTTTGTCATTCAGAGCGCATGTTTATCCACGCCCCATCGGGGCATCGTGTTAATAGTAACTATTGAAGTAAATGTTAGCTCCATAGGAGCTTCCTAATAAGGTTATTGACACTTTGAGCAGGAAGCTCCTATGGAGCTAATGACCAGATATTGTCATGCTATTAACACGATACCCCGATGGGGTGTACAGTTGATAAAAACAAACAAGTCATGGGCCTATCAAAAGATCGCCCGTGTAGGCCTGCCCACAAGTCTTCGACAAGCTACTTATGACGTGTTTGTTTTTAGTTCCCCTCTTGAGGGTAATAGCCCATCATATGACAGAAGGGTAGCCCACTACGGGGCACACCAAATTTTTACAATTATTTTCTACAAATATGTAGTCCCTACGGGACATGAAATACAGCCACATTTGCAGCTTAAATTGTTGCTCTATGTCCCGTAGGGACTACATATTTGTAGAAATAGAACCAAAAGGTTTTTTGCCCCGTTAGGGGCTACACTTCTTGAATTAGTATAGATGCTGTCTTTTCATGGGCTATTACTCTCTTGAGAGGGAAACCGCACAACCCTCCGCTTCCTACGTCATTTAGCTTTTAGATATCGTCGGTTTTGATACCTCAGACTGACATCCCTTTTTGAGGTTGTGTTTCATAGCAACGTTCAGTACCCAACCTTAGTTCATCATTCTCCCCGTTGTGTCAACCGTGCGGGCAAAGGGATTTAAGAACTTATTGGCTAAAATGGCAAATTCGCGCCGGGTAATGGGGCGGTTCATATCAAAATCAGATGTGAATTTATATTGTGTTTTCCAGGCCTTTTGTATACTGATCTGCAGGGATTTTGGTTCAGTTAAAGTGATCTCGCTAATAAACGACAGCAAATTGCCCTGCGTAAATTTTTCGGCTGGCTTTTCTTTATTGAACCATAAAAAAGCACGGGAATATATCTCTTTAAAAAAAGGTTCAACCTCGGCAGTATTCACTACAGAATCGGGCATAAAGAGCAGTTTCGCGCTGTTGCCCTTTACTTGTTGAATCCCCTTTAGCAAACCCGTTGCACCCACTTGCTGCATCGACCTGAAATAAGGATCATTTTGTTTAATATCAGTAAAAGGTAATAACCAGGCTTTAAAATCAAGCAGCTCGCCCTGTATTAATCTTACGTTTAGTTTTTTGGTGGTGGTTTTAAAGAACGCGCAAAAAGCGGCTGTTGCACCGGCGCCCTGCCCTATGCTCATTTGCACTGATGGGTACATGCTACTGGCATTTACCAGATGCGATACCGACATTGCTTTTTCAGTAACCAGTAAATTATCCAGATCTTTTAAAACAATAGCACCCAATGGGATGCTGTAAGCTATAAATGGCGGATAATTGGTTTTAGGAGCAGTCCCCTCGCCATAATGCTGACCGGGTGAGGCATCGCCAACGGCAATGGAAGTACGGTATAGTTTAGATTCGCGATCATAAGGTTTGTACACATCATTAAGTGTCATGCGCACCAAACCTTTAGTGCGCTCAGCCTCGCGGATATAAGGGATAAAAGGCAGGTGATCAGGAGTTGGAAACTCATCATCAATGCCTATATTTTTAAAGCCCTGTTCTGTTTGTAAATAGTATATAAGCCCCAACGTATGCAGGCGGGCTTTGGCATAAAATGCATCGCGGTTAGCCGGCTTCAAATCATTGGCCGTGGTGGGGTATTGGTTACCGCAGCCCGCCCATTTTATCATATACTTATCATTGGGTAGCCTGCCATCGTTTAGCATTTTACCAATGTCTTTCCCTTTTAAACAGGCGTAATTACCGGCATCGTAGCCTGTGGGTTTAGCAATGGTTTTATCGGCGCCCCGGCCAAAATCTTTTAAAATGGCTATCCAGGTAATATCCTGTATGCGTGGCAAAGCGGTTTGTGGCGCTAAGTCCTCACCGGTATCCTGCACGCTGTCAAAACCCGAAACAAATGCTTCACCGGCCATTGCAGCCACATCGCCGGTTTCGGTGGCATCAACCACCACTTTTGCTTTTACCGTGGTTGTTTTATTGTTTATGGTGATGCTTACCTGCCAGCCTGTGCCATCTTTTTCAATGGCTGTAAATGGGGTATTTAATTTTACGGTGAGGTTTTTTACTGTATCGGTTATTTTTTTGAGGATGGCTGCACCGGTATACGGCTCAAAGCGCAGGGTGGCATTGTAGGTGGTATCATACCCTAACCTGTTTTTATAAAAATCCCTTACATGTTTACGAAACTCGCCCCAAATACCCGATGGCAGATCACGGTTCCCCTCAACTACACACATGCCGGCGGCGGTCATGCTGCCACCCAACCATGGTCCCGGCTCAACCAATAAGGTTTTTAATTTGCTGCGTGCACCCTGTATGGCCGCTGCTGTACCGCTTGCCCCGCCACCTATAACCAGGATGTCGGTTTTGATGGTTTGGGCGTATGTAAATGAACTATTTAAAAGGAACAGTATTAAAAATATCTTTTTAACCATTGGTTTAAGTAATAGGTACTGAACGCTAAATTAGAGCAAAAGCTTGTGGTAGTTTAAAATAATACCTAAATTAATTTTTTTTAGCCCATGACAGACGAACAAATGAAATTCCCGATAGGGAAATTTGCGCCCCCGGCATCATATACCAACGAAGATATACGCCAGTGGATAGATGATTTAAACACCTTACCCGGTAAATTAAGACATGCTATTGCTGGTTTAAATTATCAGGAACTGGATACACAATATCGTCCCGGCGGCTGGACCCTCAGACAGGTGATACATCACCTGGCCGATAGTCATATGAACACCTTAACCCGCTTCAAACTGGCATTAACCGAAAACAACCCGGTTATAAAACCATATCAGGAGGCCGACTGGGCCCTGCTGCCCGACTATCGCTTACCAGTTGAACCGTCATTAAAAATGCTGGAAGGCATACACCAGCACCTTGTTGCCTTACTTGAAAGTTTTACAGAAAATGAATGGGCCCGCTCCTTTATTCATCCGGAATCAGGTGATCAGATTTCTCTTATACGCGGACTTGCCCTGTACGCATGGCACAGCAATCATCACCTGGCACATGTTACAGAAACAGTTAAGAAATTCCAGATGAAAGCTTAAAGCAGAAGGCTTAAAGCTAAAAGCGCAAGGCAGAAAGCTCTTTAAAATCTTATTTGCTTTATGCTTCCTGCCCTATTTGACGAGGGCCATTTTTTTGCTTTGGGCTTTTAGCTTTAAGCCTTCAGCTTTAGACCGCTGCCGGAAAGCTCAGATAAAAGGCGGTTCCGCTGCCCATGGTTGTTTCGAACCAGATTTTACCGTTTGCGTTTTCAATGGAGTTCTTAACAAATGCCAACCCCAAACCTGTTCCTGAGCTTTTGGTGGTAAAGTTGGGTTCAAATATTTTTTCGCGCATGTTTTCGGGGATACCATTACCATTATCCTTTATGGTAAGCAACACATTTTTACTGGTTATCAGGTAATTGATCTCAATTTCACCCTTCCTGCCGGGCGGGGTTGCTTCAATGGCGTTCTTTAATAAGTTATTAAAACAGCGCAACAGTTGGTCACGGTCGGCACTGATAATAAACGGTGTTTCAGGGGATTGATAAGTTATATAGATATTATCCATTTGCTTAAAAATGGTGACCGCCTGACCCAGCATTTCAAAAATATTGATCTGCTCGATACGGGTATCGGGCATTTTGGCGAAGGCCGAAAACTCTGACGCAATAGACGACAAGCTCTCAATCTGTTCTACAAATGACCGGCTAAAACGCTCAAACTTTTGATCAAACTTAGGGTCCTTATCTTTCCATGATTTATCAAGCAGCTGCAAGCCAAGCTTTAGTGGTGTTAAAGGATTTTTAATTTCATGGGCTACCTGCTTGGCCATTTCGCGCCAGGCGCTTTCACGCTCTGACTGGGCCAGCCTATGCGCACTATTCTCCAGCGCCGATATCATTTTATTATACTCTTTTATAAGTGCCCCTATCTCATCATTACGGGCCCACTTAATATGCTCGTTCTTTTTACCGTATATGGTTTTACTTAAACTTTCCTGTATAAAATTCAGGGGAGCAGTAATTTGCCGGGCTATAATAACAGCAAACAAGCCAATGGCAATAAACACTATAGCGTATACATTGATCATTACATTTAGCAATGAACTGATGCGCTCCCGGTAATCGGCCTCGTTAGAAAAATAAGGCAGCTGAATGTAGGCTATGATTTTGTTTGAGCTAATGATGGGGGCATAAGCCGCTTTATAACTTAACTCACCAATTTTTTCTTCATTTACAAACTCCGATTTTTTCAGTCTGCTTAAATAAATAAAAGCTTTGGCATTCATTCTTTTAGCCGACAAACCGTGTTCGTAAATTTTGGGCTGCGTGGTTACCAGGGGTACACCATTGGTATCAAACAAGATCAGGTCGGTTGAGTAATTATTGGCCAGTTCGTTAAAGCTTACCTGGCTTTCCTCGTTAACATTGTATATGTATTTGTTAAAAATACCGCTTTCAAATGCCGTAACAATACGGGTTATTTTATCGCGGATCATTTTGTCCTGCTGGGTATGGTACTGGGTACTTATGGATACAAAGGTGATAAAGCCTACCATAACAAGCGTTATCATTACTGCAAATATCATAGAGAACTGTATGCGGGTTCTGTACAAGATCCGGTCAAAATTTATTTTGAAGTGCCACCTCAATCCATTGTCATTAATACTCAATATCCTGACATGCATCCATAACCACCTGATAGTTACAACAATGGCGCTAAAAATCAGCAGCACCACAAAAAAGAAGGTGAGCGAGGTTACCCCGTTATATAACGAATTTTGCTCTTTGCTCACTACTATTAAATTACGGTTGCTGGGCTTGTATATAAGATGGTTATATGATGTAAAACTATCGTACCACTCTCCGGTATTGTTCCTGGTAGTTTTAACCTGGTATTTTCTAATATCGCCTGTGAACTCTGTATTGTCAAGTGAATAAACATAATTGCCCTTTTGACTCAGCAATTTATTATCAATATAAAACGCGTAAGAATAGTCTTTGAACTCATCTTCAGGTTTTATATGTCCGTCAACCAGTAATTCGGGAAATGAGCCAGAAGGTTGCAATGGTTTTGATTTTAATTCAATTACCAAAGTACCCAATTGTTTACCCCCATAATTAACAGGCAGTATGGCAAAGTAATTTTGAAATCCGAAAGATTCGTTTTCGCGGTAAAAATAATCTGATACCTTGAATGAACTGTACAACACCAGGTCCTTAAATACATTTAACGAATAATTATCGCTTGTTAATGGTTGGTCCTGGTCATTATACTCATGTACTTTAAATTCATATTTTGACAAATAGCCATCAAAATAAAGTTTCTGAAAACGGGTTTTCAGAAAATCACTATTATGTACGGAGTCCTGTTTAAAATACCCGATTATGGCTGAGTCGGTAATGATCTGGCCTTCTATTCGCTTAAAAATATAATCAGCAGTCGCATCGTCCGGAACTTCCAGCTTTTGAACCAGGGCTTCACGTGTTTGTCTTTCTTTTACACTCTCAAACTGGTTAAGCTTTATAGCCGATATAAGCGAACATATTAATATAATGCCTAAAAAAGTTACTGCATTAAGCCGCCTCTTGTGGTATAAAAAACCATAGGCCCTTATAATGACCAGCATTGACCATAAAATGTAAAACGACGTATATTCCTTAAACCAGGCAAAAGCCACAGTTGTTAAAATAACACCGAGCACTAACAGGAATAATTGATGTGAGCGCGGTATGGTAAGCTTTAAGCAAATGAAAAGTGCAATCTCATTAATAAGATAAAATATCAGGAAACTAAAACACAGCATTAATACACCAAGCACGCTAAAGCCCGACAAGCTAAGCACATTATTTACATTAAAACTTATTTTTGAGTTGATGACCAGGCCATAAAATAAATTTAAAAGCAAGGTAGACGTTACAATAAGTACCAATATACATGCTACTACAATAACATAACTTGCACCTTTACGTGGTACACCGGTAAATAAACGGTTACGCTGCAAATACAGAAAGGCAACAAACCAAAATATGCATAGCATATTGATACAAAAATCGCCCAGGGAAGGATATACAACACTGGAGGCATAGTAAGCCGGGTTAAAAACAGCCACCGTATACGCAAAATCGGGCATGTTGTAATGCAGGTTAATATACCTGAAGGTCACTATAAACAACGCCAAAAAAATTACCGCCAACAGGGCATAATCCTTTGATGCCACATAACAACAAATGTTATGCATTAAAATGCACAACGTTATAACAGTTAGTATCCAAAATGCCAGTTCATAGTAAACAAAGGCATCATTTACACTGTTTGCTTTTAGTTTTATCGAAAATAAATAATCATTATTGCTGCTGTGTACCTCATATATATTCTGATCAGAAAAATCGGCAATATCAATATTGTTATCCTTAACCAGATCTTTGTCAAATGTGTTTTGGAGATACTGGTTTTCAAACGCGTAAGTAACTTTTATAGGGATAAAAAAAATGACAGAAAAGTCGCCCTTGGTTTTCCTTATCGTTTCATAATAACCATTGGGCTGTTTAATAAATGAATAACCCTCTTTTATGCCGGCAAAATTATCAGGAATAACTTTTATACCGCTCCAAAACTTTAAGTGATTATCATGCAGCGTAATAAACCAAATATGGTTAAGGTTGGTAAACTCATTAATACAGTTAAGTGCATCCTGCTCATTATTGGGCAGGTTCTTTAATTGTCTGAATTTTAACTTATCGTTTATCTGTGCATTTATATAAGCTTCTTTTTTGTGCAGATTTTTTTCAAGTGTAAGGCCGGTTTGCACCAGGTTATTTACCGGTGTATATGTTTTTTGAACAATGATAGCCGTTATTAATAAACAAATGCCTATCAAGCTCAGCAACAAGCGTATTTTTCCGGAGGTAGTCAAATTGCCTTATACTTATAAATAATTTACAAATAACGATAAAAGGCACCTTGCAGTGCCTGTAATTAACTATTGTTGTAAAGCCGCGCTACTGGTAGGCACTGCCATATCAACCTTTTTTACCAGGCCCTGCAATACTTTACCAGGGCCTACTTCGGTAAATGAAGTGGCGCCGTCTTCCAGCATGTGCTTTACGGTTTGTGTCCATCGTACCGGGCCGGTGAGCTGGGCTATTAAATTATGTTTGATCTGGGCCGGGTCGGTATACGGTTTAGCATCAATATTTTGATATATAGGGCAAACCGGCTGGTTAATTGCTGTGGCTACAATAGCCGCTTCCAGTTCAACCCTTGCCGACTCCATAAGCGGGGAATGGAACGCGCCGCCAACTTTAAGCTTTAAAGCTCTTTTAGCACCGGCGGCAAGTAGTTTTTCGCAGGCTTCATCAACCCCGGCAATGCTACCTGAAATTACCAGCTGCCCGGGGCAGTTATAATTCGCGGTTACCACCACATTGGTTGCCTGCCGGCAAATATCTTCAACAGTAAAATCATCCAGACCCAAAATTGCAGCCATGGTTGATGGCTGCAGCTCGCAGGCTTTTTGCATGGCATTGGCACGTGCTGCCACTAAACGCAAACCATCCTCAAATGATAATGCACCAGCTGCTACTAATGCCGAAAATTCGCCTAATGAATGACCTGCAGCCATTTCGGGCTTAAAATCATCGCCCAAAACCGCGGCTAAAATAACCGAGTGTAAAAATATGGCTGGCTGTGTAACATTGGTTTGAACAAGATCTTCGGGGGTGCCATCAAACATGACATCGGTAATACGAAAACCTAAAATATCATTGGCTTTTTCAAATAGTTCGCGGGCTTTGTCTGATTGTTCATACAGATCTTTACCCATACCTGGAAACTGGGCTCCCTGCCCAGGAAAAATATATGCTTTCATAGCCCCCTAACCCCCTAAAGGGGGAATTTGTTGTTAATTGTTTATAATTTAGTTTATTATCCCTTACGCTCCCCCTTCATGGGGCCTGGAGGCTTAGCCTAATTTTGCCGATATCAAATTTAAAAATTCCGTACGGGTTTTTTCCTTTAAAAACTCGCCGGTAAATGCCGACGTGGTAGTTACTGAATTTTGCTTTTGTACACCGCGCATGCTCATGCACAAATGGCGGCACTCAATAACCACACCTACTCCAATGGGGTTTAGTGTATCCTGTATACAATCACGGATCTCATTGGTGAGGCGTTCCTGTACCTGCAGGCGACGGGCGAAAACATCAACTATACGTGGTATTTTGCTTAGACCAACTACATAGCCGTTGGGGATATAGGCAATATGCGCTTTACCAAAAAACGGTAGCATGTGGTGCTCGCACATAGAGTACACTTCAATATCCTTAACTATCACCATCTGGCTGTACTCCTCTTTAAACATAGCCGAGTTCATGATCTCTTTGGCATCAAGATCATAGCCGTGGGTAAGATATAGCATGGCCTTGGCCATACGTTCGGGGGTTTTTAATAAGCCCTCGCGGTTGGGGTTTTCACCAATTTGTTTTAAAACGCCATGATAGTGGTTTGACAGGTTATCGATCAGTTCGGGATTGTACCTGTCAACCTTGGTGTAACCATACATATCATCGTCATCGTCGTCGCGGGCTGGAATGTGGTCGTTGTTCATTTTATAAAATTATCCGCCGAAGTATTCCGCGGAATTGTTTTCAGTTTCATACAGTTTAACCGAGTGTAAAAAAACACCCTCATACGCTTCAATGGGCGCTTTAAGCTGGTTAAATATCTCAATACACAACAGTTCTGTCGATGCCATTTTGCCTTCCATAAAATCAACATCCTTATTGATGTTCTTATGGTCAAGCTTTTCAATAACGTAATCGTTAATGATGATCTTAAGCTCTTTCAGATCAATCAAATAGCCTGTCGCGTGCGTAACTTCGCCTTTAACGGTTACAAACAGGTTGTAGTTATGCCCATGCCAGTTAGGGTTGGCGCATTTGCCAAATACCTCATTGTTTTTTTCAGCGCTCCATTCCTCACGGTACATCCGGTGAGCGGCATTAAAATGTTCTTTGCGCGTTATATGTATCATCATAATAATCGTGGGTGCAAATATACAAAACAAAAATAGGTGAGTTGTTTTATCTTAGCAGTCAAAAAAAAGCAATACTTGGCCTCACCCTGCCCTCTCCAAAGGAGAGGGTTCAAAATTGCGAAGTTAAAGTCCTCTTATTTGGAGAGGATTATTCGCTATTTATATTTATTAGTGCTCATGAAGGCTTCGCTATTTAAGTGAGGCTAAGTATCAAAAAAAAGCAATATGCATATATTAATAGTTGCGGCCACCGCTTTTGAAGTTGAACCTTTAGCCAATAGTTTTGGCAACCAGCTTGATATATTGATAACCGGTGCAGGTATGGTACCTACCGCCTTTGCCCTGGGGCGGCAGTTTAACATGCATAAATACCACCTGGTGATTAACCTGGGCATAGCCGGCAGTTTCGACAGGGAAATTACCCCGGGCTACGTAGTTGAAATAACCGAAGATACTTTTGCTGAAACGGGGGCCGAAGATGACCAGGAATTTATACCTATTACCACGCTTGGCTTTGGCGAAAACACCTTTAAACCCACAACTACGCTTGAGAATATTTGCAATAGCCTTTACCTGACAAAAGCAAAGGCCATTACCGTAAATACCGTGCACGGCAATGAGGAATCCATTAAAAAAGTACAGGGACGCTTAAACCCGCAAATAGAAACCATGGAAGGCGCCGCCTTTTTTTATGCCTGTCGCCAATTTAATGTGCCATGCGTCCAGATCAGGGCAGTGTCAAATTATGTAGAAAAACGTAACCGCGACAATTGGGATATACAGCTGGCCATCAAAAATCTGAATAACTTTGCCATTGAACTGGTTAGCCGGATCATTAATAATTAATTGAGGTTCGTGTTGTGGGGATCGGGGTTCGTGTTGACCGGGAGTATAACATGACAAACAAACCACGCTCCCCGCAACACGAACCCCGCAACACATACACTTATGAAACTAACACTCGGGTTTTCGCCCTGCCCTAATGATACTTTTATTTTCGACGCGCTGATACATCATAAAATTGATACCGAAGGCCTGGAGTTTGAGGTTTTTTATGATGATGTGGAAACCCTTAATCAAAAAGCGTTTCGCGGCGAGCTGGATGTTACCAAACTAAGTTACCATGCCTTTGCCTACGTGGCCCATAAATATGTACTGCTTGACGCGGGCAGCGCCCTGGGCTTTGGTGTGGGTCCGATGCTGATCTGTAAAGACAACCCCGAAAAACTACTTACGCAACTCGAAACCGGCAACCCGCAACCGCTAATCGGGATTCCCGGTAAATATACAACCGCTAATTTTTTATTAGGCAACGCTTTCCCTAATGCTACCAATAAGGTGGAGCTTGTTTTTTCGGATATTGAAGATGCTGTGCTGGAGGGTCGCGTTGATATTGGTCTGATCATCCACGAAAACCGTTTCACCTACCAGGACAAAGGTCTTAAAAAGATCCTTGACCTGGGCGATTACTGGGAAAAACAAACCGGCTGCGCTATTCCACTGGGCGGTATTGTGGTCAATCGCAGCCTGCCTGTTGATGTTCAGCATAAATTAAACCGGGTGTTACGCAAATCTGTTGAGTTTGCTTTTGCCAACCCTAAATCCGGCCTGGGGTTCATCCGCTCACACGCTCAGGAAATGAGCGAAGAAGTGATGTATAAACATATTGAGTTGTATGTAAACAAATACTCTGTTGATTTGGGCGATGAAGGCCGCAAAGCCATTAAGCTGCTTTTTGATACCGCGTTGGCCAATCAAACCATTCCGGCTATAAAAGAAGAGCTGTTTTTAACTTCCCTTGCCCACTAAAGAAGCTTAATAATGTATTAAAGCCGTTCGTGATCGCATGATGATACCCCAACGCGTCATTGCGAGGTACGAAGCAATCTCTATGCTATACAGGGCACATTGAAAAGTATATAATTTATCTGCCTATGTAGAGATTGCTTCGTACCTCGCAACGACGCATTTTTTTTATCCCCTCCCTCTCCGTGCAAACAACGCCTTTTAATCTTTCTCTAATCAAATAGCATTCAAAATTTTTTTTTCAATTAAATTTGTGTAAGCGAATGCTTACATATATATTTGAGTAAGCAAACACTTACACATCATGACCAGCACCAGAAGAGACGCATTCCAGGCCATAGCCGACCCAACACGCAGGCAGATCATTAACCTGATCGCTCATCAGCCTTTAAACCTGAATGCCATTGCCGAAAATTTTGATGTAAGCCGGCCGGCTATATCCCAGCATATTAAAATTTTGATTGAATGTGGTCTTATCAACATCAAAAAAAATGGCCGGGAACGGTACTGCGAGGCCAAATTGCAACCACTGAATGAAGTGGCCCAATGGCTTGAACAATACAGAAAAGGCTGGGAAGAAAGATTTGACAAAATGGATGATCTGTTAGAACAATTAAAAAATAAAAACAAATAACAAAAAGCGATAAAACACTGAATAAGAATAGCGCAACAATTAATACATAAAACAATGACAAAACAATTTTGGCTTAATTTACCGGTGAAGAATATTAATCGGTCAAAGGATTTTTTTACCAATCTGGGGTTTTCATTTAAGGAAGACCCGGGCAATACCGATACTTCGGCTGCACTATCTGTTGGTGGTATAGTGGTCATGCTTTTTGAGGAAGATTTTTTTAAAACCTGCACCGGCAACGAGCTTACTGATACTAAACAGGGTACAGAAGTTTTAATGTCTGTTGATGCGGAAAGCCGGGAGGAAGTGGACGAACTGGCCAGGAAAGCTGCAGCTGCTGGTGGAATAGTTTTCGGGCAACCGGGCGAGCATCAGGGCTGGATGTATAGCTGCGGCTTTACAGATCCTGACGGCCATCGCTGGAATGTATTACATATGGATATGAGTAAAATGAAACATTAAACAATATAGCCATGTCATTAAAAAATAAAACTACCATCGCCGCCCAACCGGGCAGGCAGGAAATATTTATCACCCGCGAATTTGAAGCCCCGCGCGAACTTGTTTTTAAGGCTTTTACAGACCCTGAACTGGTAATACAATGGCTGGGGCCACACGAGCTTAAAATGCGGATTGAAAAATTTGACGCCAGACCGGGCGGCTCATACCGCTATATTCATACCGACCCTGCTGGAAACGACTATGGCTTTCATGGCGTTTGCCATGAGTGTACAGCCCCGGAGCGAATTATCCAAACATTTGAGTTTGAAGGTTTGCCGGAAAAAGGACACGTAGTATTAGAAACCGCACGATTTGAGCCTTTGCCAAGCGACCGGACAAGAGTAACTATACAATCTGTTTTTCAATCGGTTGCAGACCGCGATGGCATGCTGCAGTCTGGCATGGAAAGAGGAGTTAATGATTCGCACGAACGCCTGGAAGAGTTGCTTGCAAATATTACAGTGTGATCAAAGTTTTGCCCTGTCATCCTGAACGGAGTGAAGGATCTACTCGCCGGTATATCTATCGAAAACAGATTTTTCGCTTCGCTCAGCATGCCGGGCTTAGCAGAATAACAATTTGTTAAATAAAGTTAAATACGCATTGACGATCAGCTTATTAGCAAAAACTATGGTATGTTGCGGTAGTTAATCAGCACTTATCATGAAAATATTATTGTATCTGTTAACGGGTATAGTTTTATCAGGAGTCATAGTTTCCTGCAACAACACATCTCAAAGTTCAGCAACAAATACCGGTGCCAAAATCGCGGTGCATAATGATGGTGTCAATATAGCTTATACCGACACCGGCAGAAATGATACTACCCTCCTGTTTGTACATGGCTGGTGCATTAACAAATCATACTGGGCCAGCCAGGCTGCTTATTTTGGTAAAAGATACCGGGTTGTGGCTATTGACCTGCCCGGCTTTGGTCAATCGGGTAAAAATCGCAGTCAATGGAACACCCGGGCATTTAGCAGGGACGTTGATTCGGTGATCAAGCAATTAAAGCTGAAGAAAGTGATCCTGGTTGGCCACTCCATGTCGGGCGATGTGGTATTGCAAGCTGCTGTTGATAATCCTAAACAGGTGATTGGCCTGGTAGTAGTTGATATTTTTAAAAATGTTGGGAAAGATGAGGTACAAACCGAGCAGGCAAAAAAAGAATATGCAGCCGCGATAGATTCATTAAAACATCACTTCAAAAAAATAGCTTTTGATTATTTTAATCAAGCTCTTTTTTATTCTACAACTACCGCGGCTGTTAAAAAAAGAGTGCTTAATGATGTGACCCATGTTGATACCGTTATTGCTGCAGCCTGTATGGAACCTAATGATGATTTTAACGAGGTGACAAAATTAAAGGCAGCAAAAACTAAATTATACCTCATCAACAGCGATGTGGAACCTACTGATACTACCCATTTAGCAGCAAATAAAATCCCATACAAATTATTGTACATTCATGCCACCGGGCATTTCCCGATGATTGAAAAGCCACAACAATTTAATATGCTTTTAGATAACGTAATTGCAGACATCAAAACCCTGAAAAAATAAAAGAGATGCATTATATGCATCTCTTTTATTTTACTTCTTACCACTGTCATCCTGAACTTGTTTCAGGATCCCACCACACAATTAATCAGTATGTATGATCTTGCTTGTGAGATGCCGAAACAAGTTCGGCATGACAATAAAGTATCATTTGCTAATCAAACTCCCCTTTAGGGGGCTGGGGGGCTCAATACAATAACTGATCATACGGATACCTTTCTGTATGGATAGCCTTTACTTCCTCATACAGCAGATCCCTAAATTCGTCAACATTTTCTCTTTTTGTGGCCGAAATAAATATAGCCGGACTATTGTTCTTAGCCATCCAGCTATGTTTAAAATCTTCTAAAGTAAGCGGTTCGGCTTGCTGCTCAAGCTGGTGCTGTTCGGGTTTAAAAGCATCTATCTTATTAAATACGGTGATCATCTTTTTATCAATGGCGCCAATATCTTTCAGGGTTTCATTAACGGTACGTATCTGATCTTCAAAATTAGGGTGCGAAATATCAACCACGTGTACCAGTATATCAGCCTCACGTACCTCGTCCAGGGTCGATTTAAAACACTCCACCAAATGATGGGGCAGTTTGCGGATAAACCCAACCGTGTCTGACAACAGGAAAGGCACATTCTCAATCACTACCTTGCGCACCGTGGTATCCAGGGTGGCAAAAAGTTTATTTTCGGCAAACACATCAGATTTTGATATCATGTTCATAATGGTCGATTTACCTACGTTGGTATAACCTACCAAAGCGGCACGCACCATCTGGGTCCTGTTTTTGCGCTGTGTTTCATTCTGTTTATCAATCAGCTTTAGTCTTTCTTTAAGCAGCGCTATTTTATTCAGGATCAAACGCCTGTCTGTCTCAATTTGCGATTCACCCGGACCACGCATACCAATACCACCCTTCTGGCGCTCTAAGTGGGTCCATAAACGGGTAAGGCGGGGTAACAAGTATTGCAGCTGCGCCAGCTCAACCTGGGTTTTAGCCTGCGCGGTTTGTGCCCGGTTGGCAAAAATATCCAGTATCAGGTTATTGCGGTCCAATATTTTTACTTGTAGCTCCCGCTCAATATTACGCAGTTGTGATGGCGACAGTTCGTCGTCAAAAACCACCATGTCAATCTCTTCTTCAATTACAAAAGCTTTAATATCTTCCAGTTTACCCGAGCCCACAAAAGTAGCCCTGTCTGGCCGTTGCAGTTTTTGGGTAAAGCTTTTAACGGTTTCGCCACCGGCAGTAGCCACCAAAAACTCCAGCTCCTCTAAATATTCCTTCTCCTGCTCTTCGGTTTCGTGCGGTGTCATTACACCAACCAAAACAGCTTTTTCCTGCTTCACAGCAGTATCATAAAATTTTTGTTTCATTAACTATTCTTTATCAATCAAAGTGCCAGTTTAATAAATGGCATATAATTACGCGCCGGCTTTAATTTCGGTGCCAAAGTTACAACACATAAGCAATATATAAATTAATATCCTTATTTACGTGGCGGGGTATAAATGATCACAAGCCATTGTAAAAAGCAAAACTGAAAAAAGAAGCAAACATCGCTTATAAAAAGCCAGCGCTTTTGCCGCAAAACCGACATATACAATTATTAAATAAAATTGTTTTTTTTATTTTCATATTTGTATGTTAATTTAAACTAATTCATAAAACCTTATCACATGAATAAAATTTTTACTCTACTTTTTGTGGGGTCATTGGCGTTTACCGCCAAAGCGCAAACACCTGCCGCTGCACCCACCGCGCAAGCCTTTGGAAAAATTGATAACGCCGATCTGGAATTAAAAGCCTGCGATTTTGAAAAGGACGCCAATGCCGAGATCCTTTTTGACAAGGGTAATGTTTACTTTGATCAAAACTACAACATTGTAACAGACCGGCATAAACGCATTAAAATTTTTAATGATAATGGCAAATCTGAGGCCAATATCCGCATTGTGTATTATAGTGCCAACCGGTCCGAATACATAAGCGGTTTGCAGGCACAAACCATTAACTTAAACAACGGGGTTGTTGAAATTGTTAAAGTTGATAAAAAGCAAATATTTACCGAAGTGGTTGATAAATACTATTCGGCCATGGTTTTTTCGTTCCCTAACGTAAAACCAGGTTCGGTAATTGAGTTCAAATACCACCTTACGGCCGCATCCATAGCCGATTTTCCTGATTGGTATTTTCAAAGCCATCTGCCAACCCGTTACAGCGAGTTGGGCACTAACATTCCGGATATATTGTATTATAAAAGACTGGTGAACATACATTACCCTTATGTGATTGATAAAACCAACTCATCAAATACACATACACAGGCCCTGGCCAATATCCCATCACTGCGCGATGAGCCATTTATGGGCGCCCGCGATGATAATTCCGAGCGTATACTTTTTCAGTTGTTAAGTGTAAGGCCTACAAATGGGTTTGCGCAAACGTTTTCGGATTCGTGGACAAAAGTTGGCGAAAACTGGGCCGACGATGAGGATTTTGGCGGCCAGTTAAACCGGAAGCTTAACGGTGAAGAAGCCATCATCAATAAAGCCAAAACCTTAAAAACCGATGATGATAAAATAGCTTATATTTTTAATGAGGTTAAAACTTCCCTGAAATGGAATGATGTATATGCCCGTTACGCTAATGATGGCACGGTAAAAGCCTGGGAAAAAAAGGTTGGCAATTCCGCCGAAATAAACCTGATACTTGCACACCTGTTAAAAAAGGCCGGCATAAAAGCATACCCTATGYTGGTAAGCACCCGTAAACACGGCCGCATTAATCCCGCCTATCCAAGCTCTTACCAGTTTAACAGCGCGGTAGCTTATATCCCGGTTGACAGTAATAAATATTATGTACTTGATGCCACCAGCAAATACAACATCTATAACCAGGTACCCAATAACTTTTTAAACTCCTTTGGTTTCTATATTAATAAGGACGATAAAGTTTATGACCTTGCCTTTTTACAAGATAAGGAGCCCGTAAGGCAAATAGTTTTAATAAATGCAGAAATAAAACCCGAAGGCAAAATGACGGGCTCGGCCGAAATTAACAGCTTTGCTTACAACCGCATAAACTGTGTTAAGAAATATAAAACCGATGGCGAAAAAAAATATCTCGACTTTTTGCGCGATGATAATAACAACATGAAAATAGCCTCGGTTACGTTTGAGAACATGGATGTTGATACCCTGCCCTTAAGGCAAAAAATGGACTTTAACCTTGACCTTACAGGGGCCGATGATAACTATATTTACTTTAACTCCAACTTATTCACTGATCTTAAAACCAACCCGTTTTTAAACGAGAACCGGGTTACCGATATTGATTTTGGCTATCGCGATAATTACAGCATAACCGGCATTTTTAAACTCCCGGCCGGGTATAAGGTTGATGCTATGCCCAAAAGCATCAGCATGATGATACCCGATAAAAGCATTATTTTCAAGCGTATAGTGGCCGAGCAGGATGGCTCTGTCATGATCAGGCTGAGCATTGATTTTAAGCAGTCCCTGTATTTTAAAGAGAACTATGCCGAGTTTCATGAATTTTGTAAAAAGATGTATGACATGCTTAACGAGCAGGTTGTACTTAAAAAATCCTGACAAACCCATGTTTACTAAAAACTATAACAGGCTGCTATTTACAGTAGCAGCCTTATGTACACTATGCAGCCAGAGCTACAGCCAGGATAAAAGTATCCCGAAGGACCTGTATATAGCATCAACTATTCCCGATTCTTTGAAACAGGATGCAAATGCCGTAGTACGGTATTCATCAACCGAGATAACGGTAAAAGCTCCGGGTAAAATGATCAGAAAGTATCATAGCATTGTTACAGTCTTAAATGAAAAAGGCAATAATGAGGCAGAATTGTATTTAGGTTACGATAAAAAATTCAACAGCATAAACAGCATTGAAATGTTGATTTATAATGCGGCTGGTTTAATGATTAAAAAATATCATAAAAGCGACTTTTATGACCGTTCGGCCTCTGATGATGTTACGCTTACAGATTATCGATCATTAGGGCTTGAGCATACAATCGCCGGCTATCCGTCAACCATTGAAATAAATTTTGAACAAAGTGTAAATAGTTATCTTGACCTGGGCGAATGGCACATTCAAAGTGCCGAGCGGTCTGTTCAAAATGCAGAATATAAAGTTTTGGTTAACCCGGTAGTTGGTTTCAGGTACATGAATAAAAACACCAAAATAAAACCGGAAAAAGGAACCGAGGGCGAATATGAAAAATATACCTGGCATGTTAATAACCTAAAAGCTATTAAACCCGAAGATGATGCCTTATCATGGAAGGTTTTCCCTAAGATCATGTTTGCCACAAATGCATTTCAATACAATGGCTTACCCGGCGATATAAGTACCTGGCAAGGTTACGGTAAATGGCAGCAAGCTTTAAACGCTGATGTGTGCACGCTTAGTCCGGAAAGAGTTGAAGAGATAAAAAAAATGACTGCCGATATTAAGACTGATAAAGAGAAAGCCAGATTTTTATATGAGTACATGCAAAAAAATGTAAGGTATGTGAGTATCCAGTTGGGCATCGGTGGCTTAAAGCCTTTCCCGGCCACATTTGTTGATCAGAAAAAATATGGCGATTGTAAAGCCCTTTCCAATTATATGTATGCTTTGTTAAAAGCGGTCAATATACCATCCTACTATGCTGTAATAAACGCGGGTACTAACCAGGAACCGGCCGACCCAGCCTTTCCAAGCGACCCGTTTAACCATGTAATACTATGCGTACCCTTTAAAAGTGATACCACTTGGCTTGAGTGTACCGATAATAATCAGCCTTTTGGAAAATTGGGCACATTTACGGAAAACCGTAACGCGTTAATAGTTACAGAAGATGGCGGAAAACTGGTAAGTACCCCTAAAAGTACCGATACAGATAACCAGTTTAACAGCGAAGTTCATCTGATACTGGATGCCGATGGTGGCGCAAAAGCACATTTAAAAATATTAAGCACCGGCGATTACCGGGATACTTATATTGGCATCGCTTCGCTAAAAATCGATGAACAAAAGCAGCGCATAATAAGAATGCTGAGCATGAAACAGCCTTCTGTCTTTGATTTTAAACCATCAACAGATAAAGATGGTGTAAAGGAAGTAGATATTGATTTGGAGTATGATAAGTTTTGCGACATCGCATCGGGCGATAAGCAATTTTACAAACCACGGGTATTTGATATATGGCAATACACCGCTCCGGCATTGGATAAACGAAAAACCGATTTTTATTTTGACAATCCTATGCTAAAAACCTGTGTTACCACTATCGATTTGCCCGCCGGTTTTGAAGTGGAAACTTTACCGGTTAACCAAAGCCTAAAATTTAGCTATGGCACCTTTGAGGTAAACTACAAGTATGATGCCGCTAAGAATCAGGTAATAAGCACCTCAAAATTCAACCTAAAAAACTTTGCCATACCCGCAGCCAAATACACCGAAATGCAGGTATATATGGATGCTGTTGCCAAAGCGCAAAATAAAAAACTGGTGATACGCCGCAAAGCGTAAATTTGCCCCTTATGATTTTCAGGCTTGATGAACGTTTACTATTTCCTGAGCCCGCTCTGGCCGAACCAGACGGGCTTTTGGCTGTAGGCGGCGACCTGTCAACCGAGCGCTTATTGCTGGCCTATCAAAACGGCATATTCCCCTGGTATAGTGATGATACCCCTATTCTGTGGTATTCGCCGCATGAGCGTTTTGTGCTGTATCCGCAGGAGCTAAAAATATCCAAATCAATGCGGCAGGTGCTACGCTCTGGTAAATTCATTATCACTACCGATACCTGCTTTAACGACGTGATCGCGGCCTGCTCCACCGCCCCGCGCGAAGGCCAGGACGGCACCTGGATCACCGATGACATGAAAGCGGCTTATAATAAGCTCCATGCCGAAGGACATGCGCACTCTGTTGAAGTATGGGAACATAACGAACTTGTAGGGGGTATTTATGGCGTACAGGTTGGTCATGTTTTTTGTGGTGAAAGTATGTTTAGTCGCGCAAGCAATGCTTCCAAAACCGCGCTGATCCACTTATGCCAAAGCGGGCAATTTGAACTGATAGATTGCCAGGTACATACAGAGCATTTGGAATCAATGGGCGCCAATATGATCAGCAGGGAACAATACATGACTGTTTTAAAAACCGGGTTAAGCTCCTGAATCCCTGCCGGTAAAAATTCATACAATCTTTAAGCTTTATGCCTTCGGCTTTTAGCTACTATATATTTACCTTTGAAGCGTGCAGCAAGCAAACACCAAAGAACGTATAATTTTAGGCATCGACCCGGGAACGGCCGTGATGGGTTATGGCCTGGTTAAAGAAACCGGACCAAAAATAGAGCTCATAGCCCTGGGCGTAGTGAAGATGGAGAAGCTGGACGACCATATGCTGAAACTACAGCGCATATTTGAAAAAACCGTAGCCCTTATTGATAATTACCACCCCGATTGCCTGGCTATTGAGGCTCCCTTTTATGGCAAAAACATACAGGTTATGCTTAAGCTGGGCAGGGCGCAGGGCGTAGCCATGGCCGCTGCACTATCGCGCAATGTAGAAATTACCGAATACGCCCCCCGAAAAATAAAGCAATCCATAACCGGTAATGGTAATGCCACTAAAGAGCAGGTGGCCGCCATGCTGCAAAATTTGCTGAGTTTTAAAGAAACCCCCGACTTTTTAGATGCCACCGACGGCCTGGCCGTAGCCGTTTGCCACTCTTTTCAACGTATCACTACGGGTAGCAAATCAGGCTCTGGCAGTAAAAAATCATACTCAGGCTGGGATACTTTTGTAAAGGATAATGCTAAGCGGATTGTTTAATAGATGTGCAGATTTCAGATGTGCGGGTGTGCAGATGAAAAAATCCTGTCAGCCTGTCGAAGGATCGCGCTGAGCAGATTTGCTAAAGACACCTTATTGGATTATATTTCCATCAAAGTCGAGTTTGTACTTTCGGTTTTCCCAATCGGCAGCTAAAATATAATCAGCAGTAACTATAAAATCGCTTTCGCAATTACCCGGGGTCACAAATATATCAGCCCCACTTTGCTGCCAAATTATATCGCCATTTTTACTTAAACGAGTTATTTCCAGCTCGCCATGTACTATATAATCTGATTGATATTTAAAAATCTCAAAGCAGGATGCTCCATTTGCTTTTGTGTTCCAAAGCAACGACAAATTGGGCAAAGACAAACAAAACAACGTATCAGAACAACAAATAACCATGCGGTCTGCTTCAACCACAAATGATGTTTTATGAATAATTGTTCCTCCACCGTTTGCTCTTATTAGGATCCTTTTTAAAAGATCATCCGCTAAAAAGACGGAGACTTCGTACATCGAATCAGACCCATACTCGCAACTTTCTCCATAAATGGCATCATAAAGATTTAAATTATCTGCCGATCCTTCCTCAAAAGCAGGCTTACTATTAAATTTTAGTATGTAAGCACCGGCTGTGACTTCAGAAATAATCATCCGCACATCAATCCTTCAGCGCAGCCTTGATCTTATCTCTTGTAGCACTCAGTTCTTCGGGAGTAAAACTTAGTTTGGGTCGCGCAAAGTTCAGGTCATTTACCTGGTTCATGGGGATCAGGTGGATATGTGCATGAGGTACTTCAAGACCTATTACCGCAACACCAACCTTTTTGCACGGAATGGCTTTCTTTATGGCTGTAGCCACGATCTTAGCAAATATTTGCAAACCGGTATACGTTTCATCGTCAAGGTCAAATATATAATCAACCTCCTTTTTAGGTATCACCAGCACATGCCCTTCGGCCAGCGGACTAATATCTAAAAAAGCCAAAAACTCATTACTTTCAGCTACCACATACGCGGGTATTTCGCCTGCTATTATTCTTGAAAAAATGGTCATTTGTTTTTGTGTTTTGAGTGACGAGTTGTGAGTTATCGGTTTAAATTGAGTTTAGGTTTTGAATAATAAATCTGAAAAATCCTTTAATCTGGTTAATCAAGGTTCAGACAAACTCATTACTCAAAACCATTCACTAATAACTACCTGCTTATCTCCAGTATTTCAAATTCAATTTTACCGGCAGGTACGGTGATCTCTGTTGTTTCACCAACCTTTTTGCCAAGCAACCCTTTCGCAATAGGCGATGCCACTGATATTTTACCCGCTTTCATATCGGCTTCACTTTCTGATACCAGTTGGTAACTCATGGTGGCGCCGTTTTTAAGGTTTTTTATTTTAACAATAGATAAGGCCAGCACCTTTGATACATCCAGCTTTGATTCATCAAGCAAACGGGCATTGGCAAGGGTTTCCTGCATCTGGGCTATTTTAGCTTCGTGCAATCCCTGCGCTTCTTTTGCCGCATCATATTCTGCATTCTCCGATAAATCACCTTTATCCCGGGCCTCAGCTATCGCTTTTGATATATCTGAGCGTCCGGTTGTTTTTAACCTTTGTAATTCTTCCTTTAATTTTTCTAAACCATCTTTGGTAAAGTATGATACCTCTGCCATAACACTTAATTATTTAAAGTTTATTTCCATTTAGTCATCCAAAAAAAACCGCCCCCCTTGTTTTAAGAAGGACGCAATGACTATAAAAACAAACAAGACTATATGGGCCGCGCCTACATAGTCTTGCTTTTGTATTGAACGAAGATAAGTGATTTAAATTTTAATATCCAAATTTTTTGATCGTTGATTGAAATGATTATTATGATTTCGCTGATTTTTTGTCTGAACCGGGATTCGTCTTTTGTCTGAACCGTGATTTATGGGATTAAAGGATTATCATGATTCCTGACCGTTGATTTAAATGATTGGTGTGATTCCGTAGATTTTGTCTGAACCGTGATTAACCAGATTAAAGGATTATCAGGATTTTGACTAAATTGAGTATCATTTTTCAAAACAACTCACTACTAAATCACGGAAATCAACTTCTCCGCCATTACCTCGCTTAGTTTACGGTACGAGTCAAATGTCCAGCCGGCCACATGGGGGCTTAATATCACCTTGCCGCTTTGGCGCAGTTCATCAAACCAGGCCTGCTCGCCCAGGGCCGGAAATTTCTCCACCTCCAGTACATCCAATCCGGCGCCTAAAATTTTGCCTTGTTTTATGGCATTCAATACCGCGCTGGTTTTAACGGCTTTACCACGGGCGGTGTTGATCAAAAATATAGGTTTTTTAAAGTGGAACAGGTATTCATCATCAACCAGACCGTTTGTTTCGGGTGTTAGGGGGATGTGCAGGCTCAGTACATCACTGTGCTTTACAATATCTTCCATGCTTACTTCACGGGCATACCTGTCGCTAAAGCCGGTTTTATATTTATCATAAGCAATAACATCAACCTGAAAACCTGATAGTTTGCGGGCAAAGCTATGCCCCATATGGCCATAACCAATTATGCCTACCGTTTTACCTTTAAGCTCATATCCACGGTTGGCCTCTCGCAGCCAACTGCCGTTTCGTATTTCAGCATCACCTTTATTTAAATTGTTCATTAAGGATAATAGTAATCCCACGGCATGTTCGCCAACGGCATCTGAGTTACCTTCGGGCGCGTTGATCAGGCTGATCCCCTTTTCGGCGGCATAGGCTTCATTAATATTATCCATACCGGCACCTGCCCTTGCCACAAAGCGCAAGTTTGTAGCGGCATCCAATACCAGTTTATCAACCTTAAATTTTGAGCGGATAACCAGGCCAGCATACCCGCCTATTATTTGCATGGCCTCATCGGCTTTTATAAGGGGCTTGTAATCGCAATGATAACCTTTGGCGGCTGCCATTTCCATAAATATGGGGTGGATATCATCAACAATAAGAATATTATTTTTCAATTTAACTTTTTATTAACGGGCGAATTTACAAAACCGCTGGTTATTAGCAGCTGCGTTGCATCATATTGAATAATTTTTACGCTTTAAATATATTTGTTCAACAGCGTCAACCCGTCAGCCTTTATAAACTGGCACGGGAATAGCACTGTATAGTTTGCGGGGCTCTGTTCCCTTTGACCAAATAATAGCAGGCAATGAAACTCATAAAATTTAAAAAAATTGGTTCAGATATAAAAGTGAGGGCCGAAAAATTGGCCAACAACGGCTTTGAGCAGGTATTTGACCATATAGACCAGCTCAAGATCAAAAAAGGGGTTGATACCATGGGGCTCGATAAATTTATTAACCAGTGCGCTTACATGGCGGCAGGATCAGGTGTTATATCGGGCAGTGGCGGCATGGTTACCCTGGTTGCAGGTATCCCGTTTGATTTTGTAAACCTGATAACCCAGCAGTTTAGGGTTACCATGGCTATTATGTACTATAACAAGGGCAGTTACCATATAGGCTACGAAGAGTTCATGCTGCTGGTAGCCACCTCGCTTAAAGTAGAGGTTGGCGTGGCTGTATCCAAAACCATGATGGAAGGCATTGCCGAAAAACTGCTCATGCTATTAGGCACACGTACCGCCGAAAGATTGGTACCCGTAGTTGGCGCCGTAATTGGAGGCACCGCCAATTACCTGTTCATTAAACGCATGGCCGATTCGATGAAGGAACTGCATGAAGAGCCTGTGGTGATACAGATAAGTTAATCCGTTGTGTTTACAACGGATTAACTTACCCTGGCTTTGCTTCGCTCGCCATCCCTCTCTTCGCCTGTGGCGGAAAGAGGGAATTGAAAAGCTTTTCATTTTAATTGTTATCCTGAGGAACGAAGGATCTGTTCAACAACATGCATATCGAATAATAGATGCTTCACTATGTTCAGCATGACAAACTTATTTTTTTACCCTCTTTGCGCCGCAGGCGAAGAGAGGGTCGGCGAGCGCAGCGACGCCGGGGTGAGTCTTCGCCAGTCTTCAGGTCAACTACCTGTTCGCCGTCACTTCATTAGTCAGCCTCACAAAATCATCAACGCTCAGGCGCTCGGCGCGAAGATCAAGGGTGGCATTCTCCGTCATTTTTTCTTTGTTGATGAGGGATGATATGGCATTACGCAGGGTTTTACGCCTTTGGTTAAAACCAGCTTTTACAATTTGCCAAAACAGTTTTTCGTCACAGTTCAGCGCTTCGGCCTGGTTACGGGTAAGCCGGATTACTGCCGAAAGCACCTTGGGTGGTGGATTAAAAACCCCGGCTTTTACCGTAAATAAATACTCTACTTTATAGTATGCCTGTAAAAACACACTCAATATTCCATATTCCTTACTGCCCGGTTTGGCCGAACAGCGTTCGGCTACCTCTTTCTGAAACATGCCTACCACCTCAACCACCTGCTGCCTGTTATCAAGCACCTTAAAAAGTATTTGTGATGATATGTTATAGGGAAAGTTTCCAATAATGGCAAAGGGCCCGTTAAACACACTTTTAAAATCCATCTCCAAAAAATCGGCATTGATCAGGCGACTGCCCAGCTGCGGATATTTTTTTTGCAGGTACTGGTACGATTCTTCGTCAATATCAATCAGCGAAACCTCGTATTCCTTTTTCTGTAATAAAAAATCAGATAGTATACCCATGCCCGGCCCAACCTCCAGCACATGATGATACCTGTCGGCCGGTCTCAGACTGTCCACAATTTTAGCGGCTATATTTTTATCAGTAAGAAAGTGTTGCCCTAAATGTTTTTTTGCCCTTACCAATGTCATTATTAATCAAATATTTGAGCAAATTAAGGCATATTTGTGCTTTATTCAGGAACTATAAGCTTAAAATCTTTTATTTGCAGTATAAAATCAGGTAAAAACTGAAGGGTTAAAGGCAAAAGGTTAAGCCAAACCGTACAGTTTCAAAGTAATCGTTATAAATTTAACCATTGTTTATTATCGGTATAATCACGATATGATCAGTGCAATCATAAGTAATAAAATGAGCGAAAAAATTAAAGTTGGGATAAGCATAGGTGATGTAAATGGTATTGGTTTAGAGATAATCCTTAAAACATTAGCTGATAACCACATTTACGAATATTGTACACCTATTGTTTATGGCCATACCAAAGTGGCCTCGTTTCACCGCCGTGCAACCCATATTAATGAGCTTAATTTTCATGTCATTAACGACCCTTCGCAGGCGCAGCATAAAAAACCCAACATGATCAATTGCTGGGAAGAGGATGTAAAAATTGAACCCGGTATTGTTACCGAAACCGGTGGCAAGTACGCTTTTTTATCATTAGAGCGCGCTACTGCTGATTTAAAGCAAGGCTATATTGATGCGCTGATCACGGCACCTATTAACAAAGACAATATACAAAGCGATCAGTTTAATTTTCCGGGTCA
This sequence comes from Mucilaginibacter sp. P4_E8, assembly GCF_056401495.1. Classification (NCBI taxonomy): domain Bacteria; kingdom Pseudomonadati; phylum Bacteroidota; class Sphingobacteriia; order Sphingobacteriales; family Sphingobacteriaceae; genus Mucilaginibacter; species Mucilaginibacter sp. P4_E8. The sequence goes on along the minus strand of NZ_JBFUJG010000015.1, from coordinate 53,144 downwards.
TACCGAATATTTACAGGAACGCGATGGCGCTGCCGAATCACTGATGTTCTTGGTGAGCGATACCCTGCGCGTTGGTGTGGTTACCGGGCATATCCCTATTGCTAAAGTTGCAGAAAGCATCACGCTCGAAAAAATAGTGGCTAAGCTAAAACTGATGAACTATAGCCTGCAAAATGATTTTTGGATCCGCAAACCCAAAATCGCGGTACTGGGCCTAAACCCCCATGCCAGTGATAACGGTCTTATTGGCAGCGAAGAAAAAGATACCATTATACCCGCTATTGAGGAAGCCCGTAACCATGATATACTGGCTTTTGGCCCTTATCCGGCCGATGGCTTTTTTGCAAACGGAACTTATTTGCAATTTGATGCCGTACTGGCCATGTATCACGACCAGGGACTTATCCCTTTTAAACAAATAGCCTTTGAATCGGGGGTTAACTTTACAGCGGGCCTAAGTTTTGTACGCACCTCACCTGATCATGGAACCGCTTATGACATAGCGGGCAAAAATCTGGCTTCAGAAATATCATTTCGCGAGGCATTATTTACCGCCATTCACATTGTAAAGCACCGTCGCGAAACTTTAGAGCTTAATGAAAACCCTTTGATATTTACCAAGCTGAGCCGCGACCGGGATTAATAATGTGCTCTGTAATAATAATGTTTCAATTTAATTAACGTTAGATTAAAACATTTGCTTAGTATATTGCATTTACAACTTTAATGAATGATTTTTTTAGTCGTGTCCGCTCCATTGATGCTTTTCGCGCTGTAACGATGTTCCTGATGATATTTGTGAATGACCTTGATGGCATTCCAAATACCCCGATCTGGCTTAAACACGCTGGCGAAAACGTTGATGGTTTAGGCCTTGCCGATACCATTTTTCCCGCATTTTTATTTATTGTAGGCTTATCCATACCATTTGCATTTCAAAACAGGTTAAAGAGTGGTAACTATAAATTATTATCGCGCATAGTAAGCCGGTCGTTCGCATTAATTTTCATTGGCTTTTTTCATGCCAATATGGAAACCTACAATGAAGTAACTTCCATTTTGCCCAAACCTGTTTGGGAAAGCCTGGTGACCTTTAGCTTCTTCTTTATATTTTTAGATTATAGTAAAGAAACCACCAACCTTAAACGCTACCTGTTGCAAGGCTTTGGTGTGGTTTTGCTAATAGCTATGTCCATACTATATAAAACCAACGACCCCGGCCATACCTGGCTGCATTTTACCTGGTGGGGCATCCTGGGGCTCATTGGCTGGTCATACCTGGTTTGCGCGCTTATATACTACTATTCAGAAGGCCATTTATGGATCCAGGCCACCGCATGGATATTCTTCATGTTCTTCAATATCGATTTTCACTTTGGTTTTCTTGATTTTTTAAGCGGCCTGCAAAAATATGTATGGATAGCAGGCAACGGTGCCATGCAGGCTTTCACTATGGCCGGGGTATTTGTCTCGGTACTGTACATGCGCCTTAAGGTCAATAACGAGCTTAAATTGCTATGGGCCGCGCTCATATTAATAGCCATCATTATGTTTAACATGGGCTTTATTGTACGCTATTTTAGCGGCGGTATTTCAAAAGCACGCGATACCCCTTCATGGGTGCTTATTTGTACAGGTATAAGCCTGATCATGTACGCCATATTTATTTTTGTGGTTGATTTTAAACATAAATACAACTGGTTCAAGATCATTGAACCTGCGGGTACCAATACCTTTACCTGTTATATTATACCGTTTTTGTTTTATCCTATATATGAAATGACCAACATTGGTTATCCTGAATATTTAAGCCAGGGCACCGGCGGACTTATAAAATGTATTGTATTTGCCTTTGTAATGGTTTGGTTAACGGGACTGCTTGATAAAATTAATATCAGGCTCAAGATATAGCCTAAAGCTAAATGCCAAAAGCTTAAAGCAAATAAAAGCTTTGCGCTTTTGGCTTTGTGCTTTAAGCTTTGTAACTTAGATAGATGGCCATAACCTTCATTACCAAAAATAAAATAGCCGATTATATTCAGCAATACCCCGAAGCTCAAACCGCTTTTTTAACCTGGCTTAAAGAATATCCTTACCGGGAAGGCAAAAATATGTTTAAGCAAATTGAAAGCCAACCGATAGAGGGGATACTTACCTGTTGTTCTGGTTTGGGCCGGGGCGATTACCAGATTAAATACATTTTTAATCCATGGCTTAAAACCGGTTATATTACCTGGTTGGGTACCAAAGAGGTTCTTGTTGAATATGAACAAGCTGAGTTTGAAAAGATGAAAATTCAATACCCTGATTTGGAGCGGAAGGTGGTCACAACCACTGTTGTACTCCAGGTTCCGGATATTCCGGGCCGTGCCACAAACCAGGCAGAAGCTAAAGTTGCTGATCTAAGCGAAACCAAAGAAACACTCCAAGTTGCTGTAGGTATACCTGTTGATCTTACGGATGTTCATTTAGGCAAAGCTCCGGAAATATTCCCATCTAAAATTGAGGGTTATATAGTTAGTAAGCTGGATTTCAAAACTAAAACCGAATATGAAAAAGCTTTAAACAAGGCAATCGCCATATTTGATGCACGGCCGGATACACCTGAGTTTGATGAGCTTGCTTTATTGTTGCCACTGATCAGACATTATGAAGCCGACAATATTGAGCTACCGCGACTGGCTATATTGGATGTTATTAAACTTAAAATGAAAGAGCTCGAAATGCTCCCTTCATACTTCACAAAAGTTATTAGTGAAGACGATGTAAATCTGTTTCTTGCAGGCAAGAGCACCCTATCCAATAAAACCCTTCAGGCACTTTGTAATAAGCTTTATATACGCATCCCGCTTAATGATAACAGCCTCATCAAATAAAACATAACGGCGAAGTAAACATATGGGATTAGAAATATATCTTCATATTTGATATATATTTGAGCATTCATTATTCGAAATTCAAAATTCGGTGTTCAATATTTACCTTTACCCTTTCACCCTTAGCCTTTTACCTCCCTCAAATCAATATTAAAAAAACACTTTTCAATTGTAGTATTTTTCCATACATTTGCGGGCTAATTGTTGCTCATTGAAATCGCTTAGAAAATATTCGATTCCTTATACAGGGCTTAAACTGGGAAAACACCAGTTTGAATTTACTGTAGATGATGCTTTTTTTGACGAGTTTGACTATTCGCTTGTTAAAAAGGCTAACTTGCACTGCCATTTAGAATTGGACAAACAGGAAACAATGCTGATCCTGAATTTCCAAATTAAAGGCACCGTTGATGCTAATTGCGACAGGTGTTTGGCACAATATCCACAACCGCTGGATATAACCGAACAACAGATCGCTAAATTTAGCGACGAAGTTATTGATGAAGATGATGAGATCATCACCCTGAGCAAAAATGATCATGAGATCAATATTGCAGGGTTAATATATGAATACATAAACGTTGCCATGCCATTTATATCGGTATGCAACAATGAGGGTAACACTTCATATTGTGATAAAGAAATGCTTGAAAAGTTAAACAACCTTTCGGCAAATGACGAACAAAGTGAGCATACAGACCCACGGTGGGATGTACTCAAGAAAATAAATAAATAACAAAAAAACAGGATCATGCCACATCCAAAACGTAAAATATCCAAATCAAGAAGAGATAAGCGTAGAACACACTACAAAGCTGTAGCGCCATCTTTAACTACTTGCCAAACTACCGGTGCTATCCACTTACCGCACAGAGCTTATACTGTTGATGGTAACGTTTACTACAACGGTAAATTACTGATAGAAAAAGCAGCAGTAGCATAAGTTTAATTTTCTGAAAATGAAGATTGGCTTAGATATTATGGGCGGTGATTTTGCTCCCAAAGCAACCGTTTTAGGGGCAATCGAAGCTTATAAGGCTTTAGCTGCCGACCAAAAACTGGTGCTTATTGGCGATAAAGAACTTACTGCGACTATTCTTCAGGAAAATAATGTGAGCCCCGATCATTTCGAGTTTGTACATACAACCGAGGTGATAGGTATGGGCGAGCACCCTACTAAAGCCATTGTTCAAAAACCCAATTCAAGTATTGCGGTTGGTTTTCAGCTGCTTAAAGAAGGCCATATTCAGGCTTTTTCATCGGCCGGTAATACCGGCGCTATGTTGGTTGGTGCCATGTTCAGTGTAAAAACCATTCCGGGTGTTATACGCCCGGCCATGACTACTATTGTACCCAAACTTAAAGGAGGTTTGGGTATTTTGTTGGATGTAGGTGCCAATGCCGATTGCAAACCCGATGTTTTGGTTCAGTTTGGTGTGCTTGGCAGTTTGCTTGCGCAATCAGTATATAATATTGATAACCCGCGTGTTGCGCTCATGAACATTGGTGAGGAGGAAGAAAAGGGCAACATCCTTTGCCAGGCTACTTATCCTTTAATGAAAGAAACATCACTGTTTAACTTTGTGGGTAACGTTGAAGGACGCGACCTGTTTAGCGAAACTGCCGATGTTTATGTATGCGATGGTTTTACTGGCAATGTAATATTAAAGCTTGCCGAGTCGTTCTATGTTATAACATTAAAGAAACAGCTAAAAGACGAATTTTTCGACAGGTTTAATTATGAGCAGTATGGCGGCAGCCCTATTCTGGGCGTAAATGCACCTGTAATTGTAGGTCATGGCATTTCAAGCCCTGAGGCTATCAAAAACATGGTTCTTTTATCAAGAAATATGGTTGAGAGCAACCTCGTTGATAAAATTAAACAAGCTTTTCAGTAAAAAAATAAAAGATGAATAAAATTCATGCCGCTATTACTGCTGTACACGGTTACGTTCCCGACTATATTTTAACTAACCAGGAGCTTGAAACACTGGTTGACACAAATGACGAGTGGATTGTAACCCGCACTGGCATTAAGGAGCGCCGTATATTAAAGGGCGAAGGCTTGGGTACATCTGATATGGCAGTTCAGGCCGTGCAAGGTTTATTAAAAAAACGAGGCATTGGCGCTGATGAACTTGACCTGATCATCTTTTGCACCACCACGCCCGATCTGGTATTTCCGGCTACGGCAAATATCCTGGCCCATAAAATAGGTGCCAAAAACGCCTGGGGTTATGATCTGCAGGCAGCATGTTCAGGCTTTCTGTTTGGGCTTGTAACCGGTTCCCAATTTATTGAAACAGGTAAGCATAAAAAAGTCTTAGTGGTTGGCGGCGATAAAATGTCGTCCATAACCAACTACCATGACCGTGCTACCTGTATTATTTTTGGCGACGGCTGCGGCGCTGTATTGCTTGAGCCCAATGCCGAAGGTAATGGTGTTATTGACTCTATACTTAAAAGCGATGGCTCAGGTGTACCCTATTTACACCAAAAGGCAGGTGGTTCTGTAAAACCGGCATCGCACGAAACCGTTGATGCCCTTGAGCACTTTGCTTACCAGGAAGGCCCTGCGGTATTTAAATTTGCCGTAACCAATATGGCCGATGTAGCACATGACGTAATGGAACGCAACCACCTTACAGGCGATGATGTTGCATGGCTGGTACCACACCAGGCCAATAAGCGCATTATTGATGCTACAGCCAACCGTACCGGCTTAAGCGCTGATAAAGTGATCATAAATATTGAACGCTATGGTAACACTACCAATGGCACCATACCACTTTGCTTATGGGAGTGGGAAAGTAAATTTAAAAAAGGCGATAACCTTATTTTAGCTGCATTTGGTGGCGGGTTTACCTGGGGTTCCATCTATTTAAAATGGGCCTATTGATATTTGCAGATTTTATTTAATGTGCAAATTTCAAATGTGCAGATTTGCCGATTAGAAAAATAAAACATCTGTTCATTTTAATATGTTACTTACTTAATAGATAAATCATAAAAAAACATTTGCACATTTGCATAGCTGTACATTTGACAACAAACCATTGAAAAACATTTGCACATTTGCGGTATGCACGTTTGCATATTGCCAGTTTGCACATTATCATAAAACTTAGATAATAAACTTTATCCAAAACCAATCAATCCCTAAGTATGGATATTAAACAAATTCAGGACCTTATTCGTTTTGTTTCAAAATCGGGCGTAAACGAAGTGTCAATTGAGCAAAAAGATTTTAAGATCACCATAAAAACCAATGAGGTACAGCCGCAGGTAATTAGTGCAACCATACCCGCGCAAACCGCTCCGGCTGCTTTACCATTACCCCTGGCTGCTGCCGCTGCTGCCGAGCCTGTAGTTCCTGCCGGTCCGGATACCTCCAAATATCTTACCATCAAATCGCCAATGATCGGTACTTTTTACCGCTCCGCGAGTCCTGATAAACCTTTGTTTGTAAACGTTGGCGACGAGATAAAAACCGGCTCCGTGGTTTGCATCATTGAAGCCATGAAACTTTTCAATGAAATTGAATCAGAAGTTTCGGGCCGTATAGTAAAAGTACTGGTTGATAATGCATCACCCGTAGAGTACGACCAGCCTTTATTTTTAGTAGAACCTATTTAGTTAGTGATTGCACCGATTATAAGATGATTGCACCGATAGCAACATTTTGATTTGACTGATTTTGTAATTAATATCTGTAAAATCAAAATCAATCGGTGTAAGTAATCGAGTTGATCGGTGAAATCATAAAAAAATCAGTGTAATCCTTACAAAAAAAGATGTTTAAAAAAATATTAATAGCTAACCGGGGCGAAATAGCCTTGCGAATTATCCGTACCTGCAAAGAGATGGGTATTAAAACCATAGCTGTATATTCAACTGCCGACCGCGATAGCCTTCATGTACGTTTTGCTGATGAAGCTGTTTGTATAGGTCCCCCTCCAAGCCGCGATTCTTACTTAAATATCCCTAACATCATTTCGGCTGCCGAGCTTACCAATGCCGATGCCATACATCCGGGTTACGGCTTTTTGTCTGAAAACGCCAAATTCTCTGCCATCTGCGCCGATTACGGTATCAAGTTCATTGGTGCAACTGCAGATCAGATCAATAAAATGGGTGATAAGGCATCAGCAAAAGAAACCATGAAGAAAGCCGGCGTACCTATTGTTCCGGGATCAGAAGGATTACTTACTGATGTGAAACAAGGCATCGCGATAGCTAACAAAATAGGTTATCCTATCATATTAAAAGCTACCGCCGGTGGTGGTGGCCGCGGTATGCGCATTGTTTGGAAGGATGATGAGTTTGAGAACGCCTGGGATTCGGCCCGTGCAGAATCTGGTGCAGCATTTGGCAATGATGGCCTTTACCTGGAGAAATATGTTCAGGATCCGCGCCACATCGAGATCCAGGTGGTAGGCGACCAGTATGGTAAAGTATGCCACCTTTCTGAGCGCGATTGCTCTATACAGCGTCGTCACCAGAAACTGGTTGAAGAATCTCCATCACCTTTCATGACCGAAAAACTCCGTAAAAAAATGGGCGATGCTGCTATAAAAGGCGCAAAAGCCGTTAAATACGAAGGTGCGGGTACTGTAGAGTTTTTGGTTGATAAAGACCGTAACTTCTATTTCATGGAAATGAACACCCGTATCCAGGTGGAGCACCCGGTTACCGAAGAGGTGATCAATTTTGACCTGATCAAGGAGCAAATAAAAGTTGCTGCGGGCATCCCTATTTCAGGCAAAAACTACGAGCCAACCATGCATGCCATTGAGTGCCGTATCAACGCCGAAGACCCTTACAATAATTTCCGCCCTTCACCGGGTAAAATAACCAATTTCCACTCGCCGGGTGGCCATGGCGTACGTATTGATACCCATGTGTACACGGGTTACGTAATACCACCTAACTATGATTCCATGATAGCCAAGGTGATATGTGTAGCGCAAACCCGCGATGAGGCGCTAAGTACTATGGAACGGGCTCTAAGCGAATTTGTGATAGAAGGTGTAAAAACAACAATACCTTTCCATCTTAAATTACTGCAAGACCCTAACTTCCGCGCCGGTAATTTTACTACCAAGTTTATGGAAACATTTGAATTTTAAATAAAATTCAAACTATCTTCATACAATAAAACGTACTTAGCACAATAGCGTTTATATAGCGGTATTTAAATACACAATGAGCGAAAACAAGATAATTAAAGCCATAAGAGATAAAGGCAAAACGATGGAGGCAGAGATGTCTTTCTTTGACCATTTGGAAGCTTTAAGATGGCATTTGATCAGGGCATCAGTAGCTATTGTAATATTTACATCCGTAGTATTTTATTTTTACGACTGGATCTTTGATACCGTTATCATGGGTCCCAGCAGGCCCACTTTCTGGACATACCGCATGCTGTGCGAGCTTGGCGCAATGTTACACCGCTCCGGTTTTTGCATCGATAAGATCAACATACAGCTCATCAATACAGAAATGGCCGGGCAGTTTACCCTGCAGATCAACTCGGCGCTTATTATAGGCATTACGCTGGGTATCCCCTACCTCATCTGGGAGATATGGCGCTTTATAAAACCCGCCCTGCATGATAAAGAACGCAAGGCGGCTACCGGCTTTGTTTTTTATGCTTGTATACTGTTTTTTATGGGTGTACTTTTCGGCTATTATGTAATCACGCCCATGTCTATCAACTTTTTATCGGGCTATACGGTAAGTACAAAAATTCAAAACTTATTCTCTATTGATTCATACATATCATCAGTGGCTACCTTAACACTGGCAACGGGTGTGGTGTTTGAACTGCCTATTCTGGTGTACATATTATCAAACCTGGGCGTTTTAACCCCTAAGTTTATGCGCGAAACACGCAGGTATGCCGTAGTAATTATATTGATCATAGCGGCCATTGTAACACCAACACCCGATATGCTTACTATGACTGTTGTAAGTATACCGTTGTTTGTACTTTACGAAGTAAGTATTGTAGTGGCCAGCCTGGTTGAAAAAAGAAAACTGAAAAAAGAAGAAGAATTTATGAAATCGTAAAGCAGATGTGCAGATGATAGATTTCAGATGTGCAGATGAAAAGACATATAAATAAACAAGAAAAGCTGCCGGTGGCAGCTTTTCTTGTTGTATCATTCTTGATCCCTGATTCTCACAGTTCAATATCTTTTCATGCAGCTCGCTTCGGGTGAAATCAGGCAGAACAATGATGGCCTCATGCGGCTGCAAAAGGCATAGCAAATATTTGCTGAAGCAGGGCTATGTGCGAACAAAGTAGGGCAATTGTTTGCAGTCTGTGGTTCTGTCTGATTTGCAGGGTAAGGCCCATGTGCGGCAAAGAAGCCTAAATCAAAAAAAGTGTTTTTGTTACTTTTGTCACGACAAAAGTAAAAGGCCCCCGCGGCCATAGCGGTATTGAGCTATTTAATATTATGCGTAAAGAGATTGCTTCGTGCCTCGCAATAACGCGTAAAGAGAATTTTAATCGTCTTAAATCTAATCACCCACACATTTATTCCCATTTCCAACAAATTCTTTACTTTTAGCCCTTCATTTTAATATTATTTTAGGGCTATGATAAAAGGGCTAAAAATTGCCATTGGTGCCGACCATGCCGGCTTTGATTATAAACAAGTTTTACTGCAAGCTGTGGAGGCATCTGAACTAAAGGATTTTGGAACCCACTCCAATGAATCTGCCGATTACCCTGATTTTGCCCACCCCGTTGCATCGGCAGTTGAAAGTGGCGATTTTGATCTTGGTATCCTGGTTTGCGGCAGCGCTAACGGAGTGGCTATAACCGCCAACAAGCATCAGGATATCCGCGCGGCCATATGCTGGAACGAGGAACTGGCCGAACTGGCCCGCAAGCATAACAACGCCAACATTGTATGTATACCAGCCCGTTTTATCAGTATCGAGGAGGCAAAAAAAATTGTAGCTGTTTTTTTAAATACTGATTTTGAAGGAGGCCGACACGCTACACGTGTTGGCAAAATTGCCTGTTAAAACTGAAAGGTAAAAGGATAAAGGCGAAAGGTATAAGTTCAAAAGCCTCTTTTCTATAAGCCTCTACTACATAAACCATAAACACAATTAACTGATAATAAATGAAAAAAATAACGTTATGGGCATTTTCAACAGCATTTGTATTAAATGCCTGTGCCCAGCAAAATCCAACAGCTGTAAAATACGCGCAGCTCATTAGTGCAGATGATGCCAAAAAACACCTGAGCATTTTAGCATCTGACGCATTTGAGGGTCGCGAAACCGGTAAGCCCGGCGCCGAGAAGGCAGCCAACTACATAGCTGCTGAATTTAAAAGGTTAGGCCTGCAGGCTCCTGTAAATGGCTCCTATTTTTTAAACGTTCCGCTTACCGAAAATGCTTTAAAAGTAACCGCATTCACCGTAAACGGAAAAACGTTTGAGTACGGTCGGGATTTCTTTTTGAATGGCGCCTACCCTGATAATAACATCAATGTAAATGATATTGTGTTTGTAGGTTATGGAACCGACACCGAAATAGGCAACACTGACCTTACCGGGAAAATATTACTTTGGATAAACGAGGATAAGCCCGAAGCAGGTGCAACCCCAAATACGAGCTACCGCTTAACTGCTAACCGTACCAAAACTATTAAATATCTACAAAGTAAAAAACCGGCCGCCATACTTGCTGCCAATCCGGGCATTGCAGGCGCGCTTAGTCGTTTTGGTAAAAGTGTAACCAGTCCGCGCCTTACTATTAAAGACGCCGCTGCTAAACCTGCAAATACCAATGCACCTTTGTTTAATATCACTACCACACTGGCTGATGAGTTAATAAAACCAAGCGGTAAAACCTATGATCAGTTAAAAACTGCTTCGGCTGCGGCTATTACACCGGCTTTAAATGTAAAAAGTGCTGTAGTGATCAATTACGCCACTACAAGGGGCGATGTAAAAGCAGTTGATGTGCTTGGCTATATGCCCGGTACCGATCTGAAGGACGAAGTGCTGATATTCTCGGCCCATTACGACCATATCGGTCTTAATCCCGATGAAAAGGCTAAAGACAAAGTAAATAACGGTGCCGACGACGATGGATCAGGAACAACCGGCATCCTTGAAATTGCACGTGCGTTTGCCCAGGCTAAAAAAGACGGACATGGCCCGCGCCGCAGTATCCTGTTTTTAGGTAATGTAGGCGAAGAAAAAGGTTTGCTGGGTTCTGAGTATTATTCAGAGCATCCGGTATTTCCACTGGCCAATACCATTACCGATCTTAATATTGATATGATAGGTCGTGTAGGATACGAATACATTGGCAAGCCCGATTCTGCAAATTATGTATATGCTATAGGTTCGGCCATGTTGAGCAAGGAGCTGCATAATGTTGGCGAGCAGGCTAACAATACCTACACCAAATTACATCTTGATTATAAATATGATGATCCAAACGACCCTAACCGGTTCTACTATCGCAGTGATCATTATAACTTTGCCAAACATGGTGTGCCCATCATATTTTACTTTAACGGCGTACATGACGATTACCACCAGCCAGGCGATGAAGTAAGTAAAATTAACTTCCCACTGCTGGCCAAACGTGCACAACTGGTATTTTACACCGGCTGGGAACTGGCCAACCGCGATAAGCGCCCGTTAGTTGATGGGAAGGCGAGTGAATAAATAAAGACCTGTAGAGACGCATTATATGCGTCTCTTTTTGTTTGTGGTAATATTTAAGACGCAAATTTGCATTTCTACAAAAACAATCTAAACAAAAAAACCTTATTTTCGCATATATGGGAAGCACTGCGGAAGAGTTTTTGGTTGCCTCAACAGAAAAGGCATTTGATGTTGATCACCGCCGTATTATCAATAACAACATTGATAAATACAGCACCTCGGTAGCGCGCGGCCTTTCCCGCATCATTAACCTTGACAATGCCAAACGCAAAGGGCATGTGATAAAATGGAAGGTGATGGAGAACCTGGATAAGTTTTTACCAGAGTTTGAGGCCAATTTCCAAAAGCGCGGCGGCAAAGTAATATGGGCCAATGATGCCGAAGAGGCCAACCGCGAGATCCTGAACATTATAAAAAAAGCAAACGCTAAAACGGTAGTTAAATCGAAATCAATGGTTACCGAGGAAATTCATTTAAATGAGTTCCTGGAAAGTAATCATGTGGAATCATTAGAAACCGACCTGGGCGAATACATTGTACAGTTGCTGGGCCAAAAGCCATATCATATAGTTACCCCGGCCATGCACCTCAGTAAAGAGGATATAGCCAAACTGTTTCACGAGCGCTTTGGCACCCCTATTGATGCCACTCCCGAGCAGCTTACGCTAAAAGCCCGCGAATTATTGCGCGATAAATATTTACTGGCCGATATAGGTATAACCGGGGCCAACTTCCTGCTGGCCGATACCGGCAGCATCGCCATTAGCGAGAACGAGGGAAACGCCCGCTTGTGCACCACATTCCCCAAAATACATATTGCCATTGTGGGGATCGAAAAGATCATCCCTTCCATTGCAGATCTTGACCTGTTCTGGCCTATGCTGTCCACCCATGGTACCGGCCAAAATCTTACTGTTTATAATACTATTTTAAGCGGCCCGCGTCAGCCTGACGAAACCGACGGGCCCGATGAAATGTATGTGATATTGCTGGATAATGGCCGCACCAATCTGCTGGCTCAAAAAGATCAACGGCAGGGCCTGTATTGCATCCGTTGCGGCGCCTGCTTAAACGTATGCCCTATTTATAAGAACGTAGGCGGTCACACCTATAACACTACTTACAGCGGCCCTATTGGCTCTATTATAACCCCACATACCCGCGGGATGGATGAGTTTAAGCACCTGAGTTATGCATCAAGCTTATGCGGCAGGTGTACCGAGGTTTGTCCGGTAAAAATTGATATTCACAAAATGTTGTTGCTTAACCGCCGCGATGCAGTGAATGAGCACTTAACTAACGCCAAAGAACGCTGGGGCTGGAGTATCTGGAAAAAAGGCATGCTTAAACGCAAGCTTATGGATTTTTTTGGCGGCAAAATGAAAAACTATTTGCTTAAAACTTTCTTTAAGAAGTCGTGGGGCCATTTCAGAGAGATGCCAAACGTAGCCGAAAAATCGTTCAGCAAACAATGGCAGGAAAAAAACCGCGTCACCGAAGAATAACCACATCATACCTTTAAAAAATATCTATGCGGAAAGTGATTTTAAACCTGGCCATGAGCCTCGACGGTTATATTGAAGGTCCAAATGGCGAATACGACTGGTGTTTTGCGGATCAAGATTATGGCATGACTGAGTTTTTAAACAGCACCGATGCTATTTTCCTGGGACGCAAAAGCTATGAAATGCTGATGGCTTCCTATCCAGAAATGTTCGCGGCGCTAAAAATGTATGTATTTTCAGATACCCTCACCCATGTAGAAGGGAATAATGAAATCATTACCAGAGCTGATTTTAAGCAACGCGTCTATGAAATCAGGAACCAGCCGGGTGCCAATATCTGGCTGTATGGCGGTGCCGAACTGGTATCGGCATTTATAGCGCAAAATCAAATCAATGAATTATTACTATCCGTACATCCCACAATTTTAGGCAGCGGCAAGCCATTGTTTATTGATATTAAAGAACGTACTGACCTGGTGCTTCTTGGCTCAGAACAGTTTAGCAGCGGACTGGTACAACTTAAATATACCCTCAAACCAAAGTTTGATATGGGAATGCTTGGATAGCCCATGCCCTATATGGCTGTCATGCTGAGCCCCGTCGAAGCGTGGTGGGCAGGCCTCTCCGCGCGATCCTTTGACGAGCCCAGGATGACAGACCTTTTAAAATTCAAGTCATGCCGAATTTATTTCGGCATCTCACATGTAAGGTTCACACAGTGGCTATCCGTCCAGTGGGATCCTGAAACAAGTTCAGGATGACCTATCTCTCAATCAACCAAAATCACTTTTGCTTAATCAGATACATAAACGTAACCGCAGTAACTTCAGGATTCTTATTCTTTACCAAGCGAAAACTCATATTGCTGACCTCAAATTTAATTTCAAAATATAACGCCTTATGGTGTTAGCGGCACCTTGGGCAAGGTTTTTTAACGACGGAAATTTCATTAGTATAAGGTTTATACCAGCAATGTACTGTTTTTTGTAAAATATATGCGGTAAAACCTTATCTGCACCGGGTTAGGGATTGCATTTTACACATTAGTGTTTATATTTGCGGTCGCAAAAAACATCATTTTATATAATATAATGAGAGAAATACAATTCAGAGAAGCGCTAAGAGAGGCCATGGTCGAAGAAATGCGCAGCGACGACAAAATATACCTGATGGGTGAAGAGGTTGCCGAATACAATGGCGCCTACAAAGTAAGTCAGGGTATGTTGGATGAGTTTGGTGCCAAACGCGTTATTGATACGCCCATTTCTGAATTAGGCTTTGCCGGTATAGGCATTGGCTCGGCCATGAATGGTTTGCGCCCCATCATTGAGTTCATGACCTTTAACTTTTCGTTAGTGGCCATTGACCAGATCATCAACGGTGCAGCCAAGATCATGTCAATGAGCGGTGGCCAGTTTTCGGTTCCAATCGTTTTCCGCGGCCCAACCGGTAACGCGGGTATGCTTAGCTCGCAACACAGCCAGTGTTTCGAAAACTGGTATGCCAACTGTCCGGGTTTAAAGGTGGTAGTACCATCAAACCCATATGATGCAAAAGGTTTATTAAAATCGGCTATAATTGATCCGGATCCGGTTATTTTCATGGAATCTGAATTAATGTATGGCGATAAAGGCGAAGTACCAGAAGATACCTATTATATTCCTTTAGGAAAAGCAAAAGTTGTTAAAGAAGGTACTGATGTTACTTTAGTTGGCTTTGGTAAGATCATGAAAGTGGTTATTGCTGCCGCTGCCGAACTGGAGAAAGAAGGTATTCACGCCGAAGTGATTGACCTGCGCACCGTTCGCCCTATTGATTACGCAACAGTAATTGAATCGGTTAAAAAAACAAACCGTTTGGTAATCATTGAAGAAAGCTGGCCTTTAGGTTCAATTGCTACCGAGGTTGCCTTTAAAGTACAAAAAGACGCGTTTGATTACCTTGATGCGCCTATACTACGCATTATGGGTGGCGATGTGCCACTGCCTTACGCACCAACTTTAATACAGGAATACCTGCCCAACCCTGAAAGGGTAATTAAAGCGGTTAAAGAAGTAATGTACGTTACTAAGTAATTACGCTATACAGCTATTATAAAAAAGCCTGCTCTTGTGGCAGGCTTTTTTATAACATAAAATTTAAAAAAACGGCAATTGAACAATCAAACGTAAAAGACAGCAACGGCAATATCCTTAACGAAGGCGATTCGGTAACCCTGATAAAAAGCTTAAAAGTTAAAGGCGGAGGTGTTACGTTAAAACAAGGTACCCTTGTAAAAAAGATCCGCCTTACCGATAACGACGAGGAGGTTGACTGCAAGATTGATGGTATGAGCATTGTGCTTAAAACCGCTTTTTTAAAGAAACGGTAGTTGGCCGATCACCACTCTAATTTCCCTTCATAAATTTTACCGGGATTTTACTTGTACACAAAGGTTGATATTATTTAATTACCTATTTTTAGGCCAATAAAATATCAGTATGCAATACTTCAGCCTTAAAGCAATAAAACCGACACTTTTTGTAATATTAGCCTGCATTTTTTGTAGCACAGCCTTTGCACAAACCCCAACAGCTACAACCACAGTAAAGGCACCGGCAGCAGCTATTACCGGCGTAACCACTTATATCGACAAGTTTTTTAAAACCTATGAAAAGGATGGCACTTCAAGGGCCATCATCAATATTTTTAAAACCAACCCATTGGTCGATTCAACCAGCTTAAAGGGTTTGATAGCCAAAATAGATACTACACGTGGCTTAATTGGCATGTATATAGGTAAAGAGCTAATTGTTCAACGTAAGGCTTCAAACAGCCTGGTATTATACAGCTATCTGGTTAAACATGAAAAACAACCGGTAAGATTTACCTTTATGTTTTACAAACCTAAAAGCGACTGGGTGATATACCGCCTGTATTTTGACGATCAGGTTGATAATGAACTGGAAGAATCGGCCAAGATAAACGGGAAACCGTAAAAGCTGAAAGCAAAAAGCTGAAGGCTTAAAGCTTTTACTTGTATTCGCTTTAGGCTTTTTGCCTTGAGCTTTTTGCCTTAAGCCGGATAATTGAGTTACAAAGCATCGTGACCATCAGGGCTACCAGGCAGCCTGCCACGACGCAGGTTACCCGCTCCAACGCTATGTACCAATGCTTTTCCAGCTCTTCCTGTATGGTAACAATAACAAGGGCGGCAAGCGCGCTTCTTAAGGTATGGGTGATCTTAAAAGCAATTCCTATGCCTATGGTCATAACCACACCTACACATAATATTAACAGGTTAGGCAAATGCAAGGGATACAAACAAAGACCAACGGCACAGCCCAGCACATTCGCCTTCATCCTATCATATGCCTGTTGATTGCTATCATCGGGTGATAAAGCAACCACTACAGAAACAATGGCCCAATAAAAGGGGTATTGAGGGATATACTTATATAATAAGTAACAAATTATAACCCCTATTAAGCATTTTATTAAATAAACAAAATTTGTTGAATATGCGGTCCTGCTAAGCTCTATTCTTCCCATATATTAGTCACTGTACCGGTCATTACGCCATGGATATGCAGTATTTGAGTAGCCGCGATCTTCCCAAAAGCCTAATCTGTTTTCGGTTAAAAATTCTATGCGCTTTATCCATTTAGAACCCTTCCAGGCATACAACTGAGGGGTTATCATCCGCACCGGGCCGCCGTGTTCTTTTTGCAGGGGTTGCCCTTCAAAAGTATGTACCAATAACACATCGGGCTTTAATGCTTCCTCAAGCGATAGGTTGGTGCTGTAAGTATCGTAACCATAACACATAATATGTGTGGCATTCTCTTTAGGATGAACCAATGCAGCCAGATCAAGCAGGCTAACACCTTTCCAGGGCATATCGAGTTTTGACCATGTAGTAACGCAATGAAAATCAGAAGTATCTTTGGTTTGCGGCAGATCCATAAACTCTTTCCAGGTAAGCTTTACCGGGTTTTCAACGGCGCCATCAATGGTGAGTCTCCACCGGTCGAGCGGAATAGCAGGCTGATACCCGAGGTCAAGCACCGGCCACTTGTAAGTAACTGTTTGGCCTATGGGCAGGGCCGGCATACCGTGGCGGTTTGTCTTGCCCGATCCGCGCGGTGCATCATCGGCAACCGATGGGGTGAGCTTCATCTTTTCCTCAAACCGGGCTTTTAGCTTCATCCGGGCCTCAATGATGCGGGTAAGTTTTTCTGATTCTTCCATGGCGGTGTGTTTACTATTAAAGTTAAGAAGAAAAGTTCATTACCACTATGGCCGCAATAACATATAACAAAGTAAGGCTGTCATGGAGCCTGTCGAAGTATGGTGGGCAGGCCTTTACGCGCAGCGCAATTCTTTTTTCTGAACTTTGATTAACCGGATTAAAGGATTAACACGATTTTATTTCTTACCCCACTTGTCATGCTGAGCTCAGTGAAGCATCTATTCGCTGTACACATAGTTTGCTAACAGATCCTTCGCTATCGCTCAGGATGACAAACAAAAAAATCAATCTATCAGAATATTCTCGCCAAACTTTTGAGATACTGTAGTATTTTCCTTGCCGCTGATACTGATCACCAGTGAATTATCAAAAGGTATTTTTTCAACCAACTGTATGCGTGTACCTATACCTATGTCCAGCTTTTGCAGGTATTGCAAAAACGAACTGCTGGTATCCCGTACAGCGGCTACCCGGCAGGCGTCGCCCCCTTTTAGGTCGGTTAAGGTTACTGAGTACGGTTTGGGTACTTTACCATTGGCCTTGGGTATAGGATCGCCATGCGGGTCATACTCAGGGAAACCCAGGAATTTATCGAGCCTGTCTGCAAGCGTGGCGTTGCTAATGTGTTCCAGCTCCTCGGCAATATCATGGATCTCATCCCAGTGATAGCCCAGCTTTTCCAGCAAAAAAACCTCCCACAAACGATGGCGGCGCACTATCAGTACGGCATCCTTTAAACCTTGCGCGGTTAGCTTTACTCCATTCTTTTTATCATACGCTATCAGCTGTTTTTCGGTGAGCTTACGTATCATATCCACCACCGATGCCGGGTTATTACCCAATGATTCGGCAATTGCAGTAGGCGTTATTTTGAAATTGGTTTGCTGGGCAAGCCTGTAAATGGATTTTAAATAATTCTCTTCTGATAATGTGTACATCCCCAATATGATTACACACAAACATAGGCAAAAACATTGCGTTTATTGTAAAATTAGTCAAGACTAATTTTTTTACTTTAATTAATCAAATAATTTAAATATGTTTGCACGAAATTAAATCACTATGCGCTTTATACTTTTACTTCTTATATTACTTACCAGCAACTATTTATACGCCCAAAATGGAGTTGTAAAAGGCCGAATCACCAGCCATAATGAACCAATATCCTATGCATCGGTAAGTATTAAAGGTATCGGCAAGGGTACCAGTACCAACAGTAAGGGTTATTACGAAATAAAAAATATTCCGGAAGGTACTTATGGCATAATCATTAGCAGCATTGGTTACGAACCCGAGACCATTAATATCACTATCCATAGTAATGAGCCAGTTGTTAATGACATTATACTAAAAGAAAAACCTTCCAAACTCAATGAGGTGGTGGTTACCGGTGTATCTCGTGCTACACAATTACGCAGCAACCCTGTACCTATAGCTGTAATGACCAAAAAAGATATTGAACAACACGTAAATAATAACATTATTGATGCCATTGTAAAAGGAGTGCCGGGTGTAAGTGCTGTTACTACCGGGCCAAATATTTCTAAACCTTTTATCAGGGGCCTTGGCTATAACCGGGTTTTAACGTTATACGATGGTATGCGGCAGGAAGGGCAGCAATGGGGCGATGAACATGGTATCGAGATAGATCAGTATGGCATAGGCCGCGCCGAAGTGATAAAAGGCCCGGCCAGTTTAACGTATGGCTCTGATGCGCTGGCGGGTGTTATTAACATGATACCCTATATCCCTAATGGCGACGATGGTAAATTGAATGGCGATGTAATAACCGATTACCATACTAATAACGGCATGATAGGCACCTCTGTTGGTTTATCATACAAAAAAAATAGCTGGAAATATGCCTTTCGCGCTACCGCCAAAACAGCGCATGACTACCAGAACAAAGTTGACGGGCTGGTTTATAATACGGGCTTCCGTGAATTTAATTTATCGGGCATTGCCCGGGTTGATAAATCATGGGGATACTCGCAAATTGGTGCTACGCTGTATGACAATCGTCAGGAAATACCCGATGGCAGCCGCGATTCGCTCAGCAGGCGGTTTACTAAACAAATATACGAAGGGGGTTTAGATGACATCAAAAACCGCCCCATAGTGCCTGATAATGAGTTACGTTCATATACTATTGCGCCACTGCACCAGCGCATACAGCATTATCGCTTGTATACTACCAACTCTTTTAAAACCGGCGATGGCAGCATCAATACTTCATTGGGTTTTCAACAAAGTATCCGCAGGGAATATAACCACCCTACCGTTCCTGAACAGGCTGGTTTATATGTGGTGCTTAATACAGTTAATTACGATGTACGGTACAACCTGCCATCATTCGGCGGAGTTGAAACTACTGCGGGCATTAACGGCATTTACCAGGCCAACCGCAGTAAGGCCGCTACCGACTTCCCCATACCCGATTATAATTTGTTTGATGCCGGAGGGTTCCTGTTCGTCAAAAAAAGCTTTGCTAAGATTGATATATCCGGCGGTATCCGATATGATAACCGGCACATCAGCTGGAATAATTTTTATGTGGGTACCAATGCGCAAACAGGCTTTGGTCAACAAGCCCGCCTGCCTGATACTGCCGGCGCCAGCTTGCAGTTCCCGTCATTTAAACATACTTACCAGGGATTTTCGGGCAGCCTGGGACTTACCTATAACATCAGCGACCGCTTGCTGCTAAAAGCGAATATCGCGCGGGGCTACCGTGCACCAAATATTACCGAAATAGGCTCAAACGGACTTGACCCGGGGGCGCATATTGTATACCTGGGCAACCGCAGCTTTAATCCCGAATTTAGCTTGCAACAGGACCTTGGCTTTATTGCCTACCTGAGCGATGTTGACCTGATTGCCGAAGTATTTAACAACAATATTGACAACTACATTTATCAGGCTAAAGTTAACGACGCTAATGGAAACCCTGTAATTATTGTACCGGGCAACAGCACCTACCAATACCAGCAATCAAAGGCAAGGCTTTATGGTGCCGAATTTACCCTGAACCTGCACCCACAAAGCATTAAATGGCTTGCCCTTGATAATAGCGTGGCCTGGGTAACCGGAATTAATAAAAATCCGCAACTGATAGCTCAATACGGCAACGCAGCCAAATACCTGCCCTTTATACCGCCGCTACATATCCGGTCGGCATTAAAGGTGAGCTTGCCGGGTACATATGGCCTGTTTACCAAATTAAACGCCCGTATTGAAGCCGATAGTTATGCAAACCAAAACCATTTTTACGCGCTTGACAATACCGAAACTTTTACAAAGGGATACACCCTGTTTAATGCCGGCCTGGGTTTTACTATTAAACCTGCTAAAGCAACCACATCATTCTATGAGTTTTTTATACAGGGGGATAATTTATTTAATACTGCTTATCAAGCTAACTTGAACCGACTTAAATATTTTGAATATTACAAGTCATCGCCCAACGGGCATACCGGTATTTACAACATGGGCCGCAACATAAGCTTTAAAGCTATTTTGCATTTTTAGTGGAATTATATTACCCGGCTGGAGCCTACAGGTGTTCGAAAGAATAAAAAGAAAGCTTGGGGTCAGTGCGATTCCTTCCCTGGGGAAGGGGAGGTAGGGGTTTATTGAGCATAAAGGTTTAATCGCGCGTAGAAACCCCTCCCTGCCACTGCACAATCCACCTCACCCCTCCCAAGGGAGGGAATATATACTGCAATTACAATCTTCCCAACACCTGTGGACTGGAGCCGGGCGACGGCCTAAGAAGAAATTCCGTATCAAACAAAACAGGCCTCCTTTTTTAGGAAGCCTGTTCATATAATACCTTAACAATAATAATTAGTTCCTGCCATGGCCACCACCATGACCACCTCCATGGTTCCCGTGACCACCGCCGTGATTGCCATTGCCACCACCGTGGTTCCCATGACCGCCGCCATTACCCGGACGCCCGTGACCACCACCCCAGTGATTGCCGCCGCCATGTCCGTAATTGCCCCGGTTATAACCACCTCTGTGGCCATAATTTGGACGTCCATAATGATTACCTCCATAATTGCGGGAATGGCTATAGGCATACCTGCGGCTATAGTCGCCTCTCCAATGGTGGGCATACCTGGCATCACGGCTGTTACGGATGATCACCTGATCATGGCGACCCCTGTAACCATAATACCTTGTTCTGTAAACATCATTCCTTAACCAGGGATCGCGATCATTAATAACCACCTTGTAGCCACCATACAGGTTGTAATTACGGTAACGTACCGGTAAATAGGTACGGTGTACCCATACATTATTATCATAATATACATACTGGTGAGTTGGCACATAGTAGTAAGTATCAATATCGGGCATATAATAATAGTCAGCATGGTCATATCCTACCGGGCCCCAATCGGGCTGGCTGCCAATATTTACGCCTAAGCTTATACCTACCTGGGCGCTGGCTGTTTTGTACGTTAAGCAGCTTAATAATATTGCTGCTGATAAAATGAGCTTTTTCATTAGAAAGTTTTTTTAAGTGTTGATAAAGTTATCATGGTTAATTCCATTGTTTGAATAGCAGGCCATGATCGCTTCATTTTATGGAGGTATGACAATGATTATCGTAAAAAGTTTAAATTTTAATTTTACCTTCCTTTACATAGTCTAAAATTATGCCATAAAAAAACAGGCTCTTCAATTAAGAAGAGCCTGTTTTATATAAAAATTAACAATACAAATTAGTTTCTGTGGCCCTGCCCGGGATTGTCACGATGGTCATCATGTTTATCACGGTTGCCATTATCCTTGTGAACAGTTTTTGTTTTGTGAACAACAACCCTGCGACCTTGTCCGCGGTTATCATTGCCATTCCAGTGGTTGCGGTACTTAACATCTTTACTATCGCGAATGATGGTTTGGTTACGCTGTCCTCTGTATGAGCTGTATTTAGTTCTATAAACATCATTGTGAACCCATGGGGTACGCTCATTTACAACAACTTTATACCCATTATATACATTATAATTACTGTAGCGTGGTGGCAATGCGGTTGTATGCACCCATACATTATTATTCAGGTACACATACTGATGAGCATTAACATCATAGTACGAATCAATATCAGGCATATAATAATAGTCTGCATGGTCATATCCTGTTGGGCCCCAATCGGGC
The DNA here is from genome assembly GCF_056401495.1 of Mucilaginibacter sp. P4_E8. Classification (NCBI taxonomy): domain Bacteria; kingdom Pseudomonadati; phylum Bacteroidota; class Sphingobacteriia; order Sphingobacteriales; family Sphingobacteriaceae; genus Mucilaginibacter; species Mucilaginibacter sp. P4_E8. The sequence continues at coordinate 30,658 of NZ_JBFUJG010000015.1, read as the reverse complement.
TGGCTGCCAATGTTTATGCTTAAGCTTATTTGAGCACTGGCTATTTTTACTGATAAGCAGCTAAAAAATATGGCTGCTGTTAAAATTAACTTTTTCATAGTTTTATCGTGTTACTTTGTATTTAAGACGATAAGCTACGGCAATAGTTTAGCCATTACCCATAACATACAGGTAACTAATTGGTTACAATTTTTAACACCATGATGTACAATGTGTTGGCTTATTGGTCGTCGTCGGTATCTTTATCGGCATTCTTTTTACCTGCCATAGCCAGCATAGGTTTGCCAATTACCTTATAGTTGCCTTCGCCTTTTAGTATGGATGCCAGCTGAACCTTGTCCTGCATGGTTTTTATGGCCTGGGCCAGTTCTTTATCATACTTAAAGTTGGTTTCGTAACGGCCCCGTTCATAATAATAGCGCGAAGCTATCTCATTTTCAAGCACCTGTTTTATTTCGGGCTTATGTTGTTGCAGATCATTCTTTTTACTGGCCAGCAGCTTTGATTTTAAAATATCATACTCATTTTGGATCTCAGTAAACTGCTTTTCTTTGGTTGCTTCTGTTTTCAGGCTGCCCAGTAATTTTTCAGATGCTGTGGTATAACTGTAGTTTTTATCGGCCAGGTATTTTACAAAATCATTGTAATCAGCATCTGATAAACTGAAAGATTTTGGTTCGGTAATTTTGGGGTGCGCATCACGATAAACGGTAGCATAATCAAATATCAGCAGTTTGCCTACCAGTGCCTGGGTTACATTGGCAAATTTTTCCTGTTTAATAAAAATATCAGGATAAATACCGCTGCCATCATATACTGATCTTCCGTTTTTGGTTTTAAACTCATGTATCAGCGAATCGGCCACTTTTACTACACTACCATCATCCTTGCGGTGGCTATAATCAAGTGCCTGTATGCAACGGCCCGACGGCACATAGTATTTGGCAATGGTTATTTTAACCAAACTGTTATAAGGCAGGTTAAACGTTTGCTGCACCAGCCCTTTGCCATAGCTGCGCTGACCAATAATAATAGCACGGTCCAGGTCCTGCAGAGCGCCCGCAACAATTTCTGATGCCGAGGCTGAGTGGCTGTTAACCAGCACCACTAAAGGTAAATTAGGCTCAAGTGGTGTGCTTATTGTACTATAGGTAAAGTTTTTATCCTTGATCTTTCCTTTTTGCGATACAATCTCTACGTCCTTTTGTACAAAAAGGTTCACAATTTTTACCGCTTCCTGTAATATACCGCCACCATTGGAGCGCAAATCAAGTATTATACCGTTGGGGTTGCTCTTTTTCAAAGTTGTTAAAGCATTTGTAACTTCGCCTGCAGAGTTTTCCAGGAATTTATCCAGCTTAATATAACCCATATTGCCATCAACCATACCATAGTAGGATACGTTAGGCTGTTTAATTTCATCGCGTATCAGGTTTTTTTCAAATGGCTGCGGCGTATTATCACGTTTAAGTAGCAATTTTATGGCAGCGCCTTTTGAGCCTTTAAGCAACTGGCTTACCTGGTCGTTATTTTTACCGTTAAGGTCAATGTCATTTATTTTAAGGATCTGATCGCCCGGGTGAACGTCGCCTTTTTGAGCCGGAAAGCCTGCAAAAACATCCGAAACGTACACTTTTCCTGTACGCGAGAAAATGCTGGCGCCAATACCGCCATACTGCGTGCTTACATAATGCAGCTTATAATCTTCTATTTCTGATTCAGGAACAAATTCGGTATAAGGATCAAGACCATCAAGCATGGCATCAACGCCGGTTTTCACCAGCTTTGAAGAGTTGATGTCATYAACGTAGTTAATATTTACTTCTTTGTATACTGATGCAAACACATCCAGATTTTTTGAGATCTGGAATAAGTCATCATTAAAAGCCATCACTCCGCCGGCCAGCAATGCAATACCAGCAAATAAACCTATCCTTTTGTATCTTTTATTGATCACCATTACCCTATTTCAACATATAAACGTATAAAAATACAAAAAGCATATCGGTTTTAAAAAATTCAGCCTTATTTACAGGCGGTTATTATCAATATTCACCAATGCTTTTCTCAAAGTGAACACCACATATCTCCTGTCGCGGTTTACCAGGTCCATTAATTTGGTTATCAGGCTTTCTTCCTGGCCTTCAGAGTATTGCAATTGCTCATCGGTAAGGTGGTTATATTTACGCTGTACCTTGATTTTTACCCGTTCCCACTCTTTGTTTGTGATACTGATCTCAGCCATGATTAATTATTTTCAGCAAAAATATAAAAAATACAGTGCAGGCAAGGCCTAAAATATCTGTAGCTCATTTAATCGGTAAATATACTGCAGGAGAGGTGATATTGGCATAGTTTCAGTTGAATTTCCATGCAACATTTAAAATTTTGGCTCGTCAATTGATAGGCTACTATACAAGGCTTAAAAATTTGGCCTTGTTTATAAACTAACTAAATTTTAAAAAATGCCGGGTACAATAGTAAATAAGAATGCAACCGGCATAAACTAACATCAAGATTATGAAAAAGTATTTATTAAGTGCAGCGTTACTGATTGCTGTAAGCATCGGCGCTAAGGCACAAGTTTCATTAGGTATTAAGGGAGGTGTTAATTTTTCAAAAATCAGCTCCGACAATTTAAAAGAATCAAACCTTACCGGTTACCAGGCCGGTTTATTTGCCCGCGTGGGTAACAGCTGGTATTTTCAGCCAGAACTTTATTTAAGCGGAACCGGCGGTAAATTTGAATCGAGCGAAAACAACCAGAATTTTAGTGGCAAAGTAAGGTTCACCAACCTTAACGTACCACTACTTATTGGTAAATCATTCGGCGAAAAAGATCTGAATTTCCGTGTTATGGGCGGCCCTATATATACCTATCAGCTGGATAAAAGCGGTAATTTAGGCGATAATATCAACGGAGCAGTTAACAATTTTAATAAAAGTAATATAGGTTACCAGGTAGGCGCCGGTGTTGATATAGGTGCCATCACTGCCGATCTGCGCTATGAAGGCGGCCTGACCAAAATAAGCGATAGCTTTGCCAAACGCCAGAATCTGTGGGCATTGAGCGTAGGCTTCAAAATATTTTAAGGTATAGCTTGATCTAACATAACAAACTCCATAAAAAAAGCCCCGGCGATAAATCGCCGGGGCTTTTTTAAATCATCAAATTTACTTGGCGCTAAACTGCACACCGGTTACACCGGCCTGCATGGCCACTGGTTTTACAGGTTTGTAAATAAAATAAAGCTTATGTAGCTTACCATCAGTAACCGGGTTAATTACCAAATGTGTAATACCCGCTTTTTGATCTTTTGCAGGCACAGGCATGCTTCCTTTACCCACCAGTTTACCATTGGGTGCATCAATGCGGGCTTCAAAATTAAAACCGATGCTTGGTGCGGCTTGCCAGAAGTGTGTCAGGTTTACTGATCGTAAACCGGTAAGATCAATGTTATCCAACTCAAACCAGCTTTCAGTTGGTGGCATGATCATGAGGTTGATGCCATTATACTTAAATGCCGTAAAGCCATTAACCTTTTCGCTGCCCGAAAACAAGTAATTATTGCTGTTTAACGTTGCAATACCGCGGCCGGTTAAAGCCTTGATACCCTCGCCACCCTCATCAGTATATTTGGCCGATAAAACCAATGTACTGGTTGGTTTCTTACCCGGATCAGGCAAAATTGAACCTGATGGCGGTAGGGATTTCTTTTGCGCGTCTTTATTATCAAGCGATAGTACCCAGGTTATGATCTGATCAACATCACCCTTTTTTATGGATGGGTGTGCCGACATCGCAGTTTCGCCCCAAACACCGCTACCGCCTTTAATTACCTTATCAGTAAGTTTTGTCATAGCATCAGGGTCTTTTTTGTACCTGGTGGATACATCTATAAATGATGGCCCTATTGATTTGCCTACCTCTTTATGGCAGCTTTTACAATCCATGGTAAGCATAATAGCTTTTCCGCTGTTTTCGGGTTCGCCCTGTTCCAACTGCGACGCTGAGACAGCTTTCTTGAAGCCATCAATATAATTAACCTCAACAAATATGCGTTTAGGGTCAACTTTAGCTGTATTTACACCATCAGTAACAGTCACCACGTAACTAAGAGGTATACCCGGCAAATAGAATGATTTGTTACCGCCGGTTAGTTTGATAGTTACTTCAGGTTTCTCGTTACCCGCATATACTTTTAACGGCATAGTTTTATCAGCAGCACCCTGGTTATCTTTTGCCTCAAGGATTATTTTATAATCGCCGGGCTTGGTATAGGTATAATCTAACTGTGGTACATCTGTTTGTTTGGTAACACCATTGCCTAAATCCCAGGTATAGACTATTTTATCGCCCTCAGGATCTTTGGCTTTGGCACTCAGTTTAACTGTAAACGGCAATTGACCTGATGTTTTATCAGCCTTTATAGATGAAATATCCGGCGGCCTGTTACCTGCAATGTAGTCAATACGGAATAAACCAGCGTCAGGATTTAGGGTGAACCAGCCGCTTCCATACTCTAAACCATATAATCTTCCATCGGGGCCAACCTCCATGTCAATCATAGAGTTTACTTTCAGGGTCGGGAAAAACGGTTCCATTTTATCAAAATCGCCGTTAGGCTGCATGGTTACAGCCATTATCCAGCCGCGCATCCAATCATAAGTTAAGAATTTGCCATTGTAATAATCTGGAAAACGGGTTTCTGCAGGGAACATATCGGTATAATATACCGGCCCGGCCATGGCATTACGTCCGCCGGCACCCACCTCCGGAAAATCAGCCGAGGGACCATAAGGATACCATATAAATGCCGATTGCGCAGGTGGCAGGTCTTTTAAACCGGTATTATTGCGCGATTCATTAACCGGATGCTTAGGGTCAAAGGCTTTGCCATATGCACCCGTGGTATAATTGTAAACATGGTAAGGCTTATTATCGGCCACAAAATATGGCCAACCAAAATTACCTGCTTTGCGGGCCTGGTTCACTTCGTCATAACCCATCGGGCCGCGAGTGTCTAAACTATCATTATGCGCATCAGGACCAACCTCGCCCCAATACAAATTCCCGTTTTTTTGATCAACGGAGATACGGTAAGGATTTCTGTCGCCCATTACATAAATTTCGGGACGGGTTTTTGGTGTACCCTTAGGGAACAGGTTTCCTTCGGGAATAGCATAAGTACCATCATCGTTGATCTTGATACGCATGATCTTACCGCGAAGGTCATTGGTATTACCGGCCGAACGGCGGGCATCAAACTGCAGGTGGCCGGGATCATCATTTAACGGAGCGTATCCACTGGTTACATATTTCTGCTTTTTTTCATCAAACGGAGTAGAGTTGTCACCAGCCGAAAAGAATAGCATTTTATCAGGTCCGGGACCAAAGGCTATTGAACCACCCGTATGACAGCATATCTCGCGCTGGGCCTTTACCTCCAGTATCACTTTTTCGGTTGATTTAATCAGGGTATCGTTTTTAAAAGTAAATCTTGATAAACGGTTTACTGAGCTATCGGCAGGGCTGTAATAAATATAAACCCAGTTGTTATTGGCAAAATCAGGGTCTTTAGCCAAACCAAGCATTCCCTCTTCGGCATTTACATTTGGGGTATGCAATGTTTTATAGTACACATCAAAATAGCCTACCTGTTTTACCTTTTGGGTATCGTGCTTATACAACATAATACCGCCGCGGCGCTGTAATACTAATATATCCAGGTTAGGTAGAATGGTCATTTCGGTTGGTTCAAAAAACTGACCTGTTGATAGCTGAGTCTTTTTAAACCGGTCCTCTTCAGGCGGCACCTGCGATTTTGCTTTAGCATAGTCCAGCTCATTATTGCTGCCTATAGCATATTTGATACCGGCCAACAGCATTTTCAGGTAGTTATCTTCCTTATATGATTCTTCGGTATGGCCCATAGCGGTATAAAACGCGCGCCCTCCATCAAAATCATGAAACCAGGTTGCCGGATGGTAACCCATACGCTTACCACCTTTATAACTGTTTTCATCCAAAGTGATCAGCACATGAACATCGGGTGCCAATTCTTTTTTAAAGGCATAAAATTCGTCGGTGCGTTTCCATACTTTAGGCAGGTGTTTCGTGGCGTCATTAGTAGCATCAACCACATTATAAGTACCCGGTTGTACATTTGGGTTTTTATCATGTATGCCCGGATGGTCATAAAACCAGGCTCCTACAAGCCTGCCATACCATCCCCAATCATATTCGGTATCGGTAGCGGCGTGTACACCTACAAAACCACCACCGGCTTGTATATAACGCTCAAACGCAATTTCCTGGCGATAGTTAAGCACATCGCCTGTGGTACTTAAAAAAATAACGGTTGAATATTTTTTTAAGTTATCCTCATTAAACATACCGGCGTTCTTGGTGGTGTCCACATCAAAACCATTCTCCCTGCCCAATTTTTGAATGGCTGCAATACCCGCATCAATAGATGCATGGTGAAAGCCCATGGTTTTGGAGAAAATAAGTACGCGGGGCTTATCAACGCGTTTTTTACTACAAGATAAACAGATACAGCAACAGGCTGCAAGTACCATCAGTACGATTTTTTTCATATATGCGCTAATTATAGGTTGGTTTTAACTGTTGTTTATTACAATAATAGGGTTTAATCRCAATCGATTGTAATAATTGGCAATGTATCAAATTTATAATTAAATATTGAAGCATCAATACCAATGTGTAAAAATGACACAGTAACATTTTTGATAGGATAAATCAAGAAAGATGAAGGACCTTTGATAAAGGATAAAAGATGGTGCGTAAAAAAATGTGTCTTATGTCTTGATTCTTTTCTTTTGATTTTAAATAAAAACCTTTAGAAACAGCAAAGCCCCTGATGGGCAGGGGCCTTTACTAACCAATTATAAACCTAAATTATGAGAAGAGCTGTAGGAGAAGGGGTCGAACCTTCACGGAGTGGTTATTTTCATTGCTGAAAGTTTCCCAATTTCTCCGCCACCGCGACAAGGAGGTGTGTCTGCCAAAAATTTCACCATCCTACAGGATATAAGTCTTCAGTTCGAAGTATTAAGTCGAAAGTCTTTCATTGACTTCTGACTCAGGGCTTCAGACTTAGAACTTGCTGTTGGGGAAGGATTCGAACCTTCACAGAGTGGTTAGCCCGCTTCGGGTTTTCCAGGATCTCCGCCACCGGGACAAGGAGGTGTGTCTGCCAAAAATTTCACCACCCAACATTGTTTTTTTGTTTAAAGAACGATAAGCAATTGTCATTTGCTTGATACAAATTTAATAGACCTATCAATTCCTTGCAAATATTTCAACAAAAATATTTTATTTTTATTCAAATTTTAATTAAACTTGTATTTCAATATAGATATTCAAATTTATGTCCCACAGAAAAGCTCAAAATTTAGAAATTGATAATCTTGATATTCAGATTTTATCAATATTAATGAAAAATGCTACTACTCCATACACTGAGATAGCTAAAGAGTTAATCGTTTCTGGCGGAACCATACACGTGCGGATGAAAAAGTTGGAGGAGATGGGTGTAATTAAAGGAGCCAGCCTGGAAGTAGATCCTCAGAAATTAGGGTATGACATTACAGCGTTTCTGGGTATTTACCTGGAAAAGGGTTCGCAGTACAATGAGGCGGTAAAGCAGCTGAAAACCATCAAGGAGATCGTTGAGCTGCATTACACCACCGGCGAATGGAGTATTTTTGCCAAAATTGTATGTCATGATACCACCCACCTGCGTGAGGTTTTGAATGAGCAGATCCAGGGCGTTAAAGGCATCCAACGTACCGAAACCTTCATATCGCTTGAAGAAAGCATCAGGAGGCAGATCACTTTGGAATAAACCTTTACGTTAAAAAATAAGATAAGGGGCTGTCATCCCACCTGTTTTCGGGAATGACAGCCCGACCCCTACTTAAACTTATTCTTTAAGGCCGCCAGTTTTATAGCAATATCTGTTTCGGGCTGCTGTTCGGGCTTTTTGTTATAAACAGGTTTGTTACCCACAGGTCTTCTTTCCTCATTTCTTCTTTCTTGCGGAGCGCTTTTATCATTCTCTTTCATTGATAAAGCTATGCGTTTGCGGTTCACGTCAACTTCAGTAACGGTAACTTCCACTTTTTGGTGCACTTTCAGCACCTCGTTAGGATCCTTAATGTACCTGTTGGTGATCTGACTCAGGTGTACCAACCCATCCTGGTGAACGCCAATATCAACAAAGGCGCCAAAATTGGTGATGTTGGTAACAATGCCGGGCAGTTTCATACCCACCTTTAAATCGCCAATGGCATTTACACCATCGGTAAAACTAAACGCTTCAAATTGCTCACGCGGGTCACGACCCGGTTTGGCCAGTTCGGCCATGATATCATTCAGGGTAGGCAGGCCCACCGTTTCTGAAGTATATTTTTGCAGGGGAATGCTTTTGCGCAGCGGCGCGTTACCCATCAGGTCCTTAACCGAACAATTCATATCTTTTGCTATTTGCTCCAGCAGGCTGTAACGCTCAGGGTGTACCGCGCTTGAGTCCAGCGGATTTTCGGCCTGGTGTATGCGCAGAAACCCTGCTGCCTGTTCAAAAGCCTTATCACCTAAACGAGGCACTTTTTTAAGCTGATCGCGGCGTTTAAAGGCGCCATTCTGATCGCGGTACTCGACAATATTTTGCGCCAGTTGCGGCCCCAGACCTGATACATAGGCCAGTATTTGTTTCGATGCAGTGTTCAGCTCCACACCAACCGCATTTACGCAGCTCATTACGGTATCATCCAGCGAGGTTTGCAGTTTGTTCTGATCCACATCGTGCTGGTATTGCCCTACGCCTATTGATTTGGGGTCGATCTTCACCAACTCGGCCAATGGGTCCATCAACCTGCGGCCGATAGATACCGCGCCCCTCACAGTAATGTCCTTATCCGGAAACTCCTCTCTCGCCACATCAGATGCCGAATAGATAGAAGCACCGCTTTCGTTCACCATTACTATAACTGCGCCCGGTAAATTCAGGTTACGCACAAACAGCTCCGTTTCGCGGCCGGCAGTGCCGTTACCTATGGCAATAGCTTCAATATGATATTTTTCAAACAGGTGCTGAACCGTTTTTTCGGCTTCGCGTGCCTGTCCCGCGCCCGTATGCGGATAGATAGCGGTGTTCTCCAGTAACTTGCCCTGCTCATCCAAACAAACCAGCTTACAGCCTGTACGGAATCCAGGGTCAATTGCCATTACCCTTTTTTGGCCCAATGGTGCACCCAATAAAAGCTGACGCGCATTCTCCGCGAAAACACGAATGGCTTCTTCATCAGCTTTCTTTTTGGTGAACAGGCGCACCTCGGTTTCCATTGATGGTTTCAGCAATCGTTTATAGCCATCGGCAATAGCCTGTTTTACCTGGTCGGCCGATGTATTATTTGCTTTTATAAAAGTGTCTTCCAATATGGCTACGGCTTCTTCCTCTTCCGGTTTTATATCCAGCCATAAAATTTCTTCTTTTTCGCCGCGGCGCATGGCCAGGATGCGGTGCGATGGGGCCGACTTTACAGCCTCTGTCCAGTCAAAGTAATCTTTGTATTTTATCCCTTCCTGCTCCTTACCAACAATAACTTTTGATTGGAAAGTCCCCTTTTCAATAAACAGTTCACGAATACGGGTACGCACCTCTGCATTTTCGCTGATGGTTTCGGCAATGATATCCCTTGCCCCGGCCAGCGCTTCCTCTATGCTATTCACGCCTTTTTCGGCATCTATATAAACAGCGGCTTCGGTTTGCAGATCGGCTTTGCGTTGTTCCAATAGCAGATCAGCCAGTGGCTGCAGACCCTTTTCGCGAGCTGTAGTGGCGCGGGTTTTGCGTTTGGGGCGATATGGCAGGTAAATATCTTCCAGTGCCACCATGGTCTCGGCTTCATTGATCAGCTTTTCCAGCTCGGGTGTTAGTTTGCCCATCTCGGTAAGCGATTTCAGTATGGCCTCGCGGCGTTTATCCAGATCGCGCAGCTGCTGCACACGGTCGCGGATCTCGGTCACCTGCACTTCATCAAGCGTACCGGTAACCTCTTTACGGTAACGGGAAATAAACGGAACGGTAGCACCCTCGTCAAGTAAGTCTACTGTAGCGCTAACTTGTTTTTCGGAGATAGAAAGCTCCTGGGCTATTTTTTTATAATGAGATATCATAGTAAATATTGGACTGCGAAGTTGGTACTCTTTGAGTAAAAAACAAAAAATGGTTTGTAAAAAGAATAGTATTTAAACGTGTTTGAGTATAAAATTCAGTTATGCCGAATTTATTTCGGCATCTCATATACTCAACTGTTGAGTATGTTGACTAACCCGACTTGTGGGATCCTGAAACAAGTTCAGGATGACATTTTTCTATTATCATTAAAAATTACCCTTTATCACCCGCTCAATCGCCCTGCCCCAAAACTCACCCAGCGTAGCCGCGCCCTTTTTATTAGGATGCAGATAAAAGGTTCCTTGTTTGCCTTTTTCAGGAATCAGCTCTGATGGATGATGTTTTCTGAAATAGCTGAATGCTTTTTTATCGCCCACAAAAACCTGTTTGGGATTGGTAACAGCATAAGCGATAACCAGGCTATCGAGCTTAGGTACGTAGCTTTCCAGCCGGGATAAACCTTCCTGCAAATACATGGAACCATTGTAGGTATTGTTGCTATACCATATAGGGTGCTGAAATATGATGATCGCTTTAGGAAAGTCGGCCAGCAGCTTATCGGTAATGGTTTTTACATTTTTTATATAATCCTGCGGTGATACCGGCGCACCATGCGGACCATGTATGGCACTATCATTAGTGCCAAGCTTTATCGAAAAGATCAATAGCGCATCTTTATCAGCAAATGCATTGGCGGCCTCTTCAACTTTAGCAAAGGTACCGGTACCAGGTAAAAAATCAAGCGTGGTATAGCCGCTGTGGCCCTGGTTACTAAATTCAACCGTGCCTAAATTCCTTTGCAGGCGCAGCCAGGCAATGGCAGTAGCCGGCGGTGCCTCTGTAGCCGGATCTTTTAATTGTACACCCTGTGTTATGCTGTTACCAATAAAAACAACATTGATGTTTTGTTTTTTATTCTGGGCAAAAGAGTGTGAAATACTGAATAACAGTACCGTAATAAAGAAAAAATATTGTTTCATAATTTAATAATGGCTTATTCTTAAAAACTCCCCTCTTGAGAGGGGGTGCGTGGTTTTGTGTAGTGGCGGGGTGTGTTCTTCGCTGTTACTCCACCCCTCTCAAGAGGGGAATCGCACATGCCATGCTTCTTTATTTCATCCCCCCCAACTACTACCACTTCACTCCCATATTCCAAAACATGAATGCCCACTTATCAACCTGCCCGCTTATCACCTGCGCGGTTGACTGGCCAGCGCCGTGACCAGCCTTGGTTTCAATGCGGATAATTGTTGGAGCTGTACCTTTTTGGTATTCCTGCAGGCGTGCGCCAAACTTAAAGGAGTGTGCCGGTACTACACGGTCGTCATGATCGGCAGTGGTTACCATAGTGGCTGGGTACTGGTTGGGTTTTAATGCGTGATACGGCGAATAATTATACAGGTAATTAAACATTTCTTTCGAATCTTCGGCCGTGCCATAATCATAACTCCAGCCTGCACCAGCGGTAAATTTATTATAACGCAGCATATCCATAACACCAACCGCAGGGAAGGCTACTTTAAACAGATCTGGACGCTGGGTAAGGATGGCACCTATAAGCAGACCGCCGTTTGAGCCACCCGAAACCGCTAAGTAATCTTTTGACGTGTATTTATTTTTAATGAGGTACTCGGCAGCGGCAATAAAGTCGTCAAATACGTTTTGCTTTTTCATTTTAATACCCTTGCGGTGCCAGGTTTCGCCATACTCGCCGCCGCCCCGTAAATTAGGTACGGCGTAAATGCCACCATGTTCAAGCAATATTATGTTTGATGTGCTGAAGGCCGGCGTTAAACTGATACCAAAACCGCCGTATGCATACAGCAGCGTAGGGTTTTCGCCATTAAGTACTGTACCTTTTTTATAGGTGATGATCATGGGGATCTTTGTTTTATCCTTTGAGGTATAAAACACCTGCTTTGATTCATACTGCTCAGGATCAAACTTTACACCCGACTTTTTATATATGGTTGATTTTCCGCTCGCGATATCCAGTTTAAAAATAGTTGGCGGGTATACGTAGCTGGTAAAGGTATAATAGGTTTCTTTTTCTTCCTTCTTGGTACCAAAACCCGCCGCTGTACCAACAGAAGGCAGCATGATGGTGCGCTCCAGCTTTCCATTCATATCATATTGCTGTACAAATGAGGTGGCGTCTTTCAGGTATTCGGCAAAAATTTTACCGCCGCCTGTACTTGCGCTTAATACGTTTTTAGTTTCGGGGATCAGGTTTTTCCAGTGTGTTACTGTCGGGCTTGCGGCATCAACTGTAACAATTTTAAAGTTGGGCGAGTAAATATTGGTTAATATATACAGCTTGCTGCCCACATTATCAAGCACGGTATGCTGGTTATCAAAATTATCAATCACGTTAATAATACTGCTGCCGGGTTTGCTCAGGTCTTGTATATAAAGCTCATTACCTGTGGTTGATGTAGCGGCCGTGATCACTAAAAAGCGTTCATCTTCGGTAAGGTAAGCGCCTATATAACGGCGGGGTGTTTTATCGCCTCCAAAAATGAGCTTATCGGTACTTTGAGGTGTACCCAGTTTATGGTAAAATAATTTGTGATACTGTGTCATACCAGATAACTGACTGCCAGCCTTAGGCTTATCATAGCTGCTGTAATAAAAGCCATCTGTGCCTTTCCAGGCAAGCCCGCTAAATTTTATATCGGTAAGGGTATCGCCAACTACGGTTTTATCATCCGTTTTTATCACGATCACCTTGCGCCAGTCTGAGCCTCCTTCTGAGATCTGATAGGCAGCCAGATCGCCATCTTTGGTAAAGTCAATACCCTGTAATGATGTGGTGCCATCGGCCGAGAATTTATTTGGATCTAAAAACATTTCGGGCGTACCGGTATCACCTACCTGCCGGTATAAAACCGACTGGCTTTGCAAACCATCGTTCTTATAAAAATAAGTGTATTTGCCTTCTTTAAAAGGGGCGCTGTACTTTTCATAGTTCCACAACGTTTCCAGCTGCTTGTGCATTTCCTCACGATATGGAATTTGCCCGAGGTAGTTCTGGGTAACCTTATTTTCTGCTTTTACCCACTCTTTAGTGTCGGCAGCCTGGTCATTTTCCAGCCAGCGATATGGGTCTGGCACCTGGGTTCCAAAATAAGTATCAACGGTATCAATTTTTTTAGTTTGGGGATAGGGAAGTGTTTTTATAGTCATTTGTTGTGCATGGATATAGCTGCAAAATAAAACAGCCAATGCTAATAAACAGGTAGTTCGTTTCATGTTGATTTAAATTGCAAAGAACTAAAGATAGGAATTTGAGTATGAAGGCGGCAAGTGATTTAGTACATTAAAGGTTAAAAGTTGTTAATTTTACCCGTTGCTGCTGTTTAATTGAGCGGGGCAAGCTATATTAGCCCCCGATTATGAAAAACAAGCATTAGCTGAACCCGGCCGTTAAATAACGCGGGTATTTTAGCGATGGGTGCCAGTGTAATTACTTATTTACAATGGAATTTTTATTATCTGTGCCCATATTGATAATAATGCTTTTTTTTACACGTTTGCTAAACCAAATAAACAGGGTAATTGGCAAAACTTATATAGTTTATTAGTACAATTTTACAACATGAAACAAACCTTTACATTACTTACGGCCGCCCTATTTATGCTGATGGCGTTTAACTCGCGGGCCCAGGATACTAAAAGTGACGATGATGAGCAGGCAAAACTTAAAAGCTACATCAGTATATTTGGTGGTCAGTCAAATCCATTTGGCGACTTTAAAAAGACTGATTACAGCAATGTAAAATCGGGTTTCGCTAAAAAGGGTTTTGTATTTGGTATTGACGGTGCTGTTTATTTTTACAAGCATTTTGCTATAGGTTACACTGTATCAAAACAGGACCAGGGTAATTTAACCTTTGATGACGATCAAAAAATTTCACAAGGGTATACTGATGATTTTAAAGCTGACGGCTCAACGGTTACAGCCGATAAACGTTACAGAAGCTACAACATTTTACTGGGCCCTCAATACACATTTGTATACCACCGCTTTAGTTTTGACCTTAGGGCATCAGCCGGCGTTATAAAAAATACCGCTACGCCCAGTATAGCAGTGGCTATTGACGGGGTTGCAGCGCAAACCGGAACGTTTACACAACAAAGTTCAAAAGGAACAGCATTTGCTTATGGCGGCAGTGCGGCACTTAAGTTTAATATGGGCGCCGGCTGGGGCTTATTGCTTAAAGGAAATTACATTGAATCAAAAGGACCAAGCATTACCACTACCGGCCGTACCAGCAGCATTGGCCGTATAGTTACCAAACAACCTATGACCGAGGGTCAGCTTGTGCTTGGTTTACTTCATGAGTTTTAATCAATAAATACTGCAGGTTTTGCCTGCTATTAATACAAAAAAGGCTCCGGTTAAACCAGGGGCCTTTTTTGTATTAGTGCACTTCAAATTGTTCCGGTTGGCTGGCAACCACTTCGGGTTGATCCCTAAACATTTCAAAAACCCCGGTTACACAGATCTGCTTACCCTTAATATGCGGCAGATCAAGCGCTGTTTTGTTGCCTTTTACTGCTATGGTATATTTTTGCCGCGGATAAGCCGCGCCCATATTGAGCAGGGTAAGTGTATCGCTCACAATTTTTAGCGAATAAACGGTATCGCAAAGTGTGCCTGTTTTACCAAGGTTATTTTTAAAATCAGCCGCGTTAAACGTGTGCTGCGCCATTGCCGCGCCTGCAAAGGCTAATGACAAAAGAGTTAGAAATAGTGCTTTTTTCATTGTTATATTATGGTAAGCTTATGTGTTTTCCTGCTAAAAGCATAACAAGTTACCGCCGTGTATTAACACCCGGTAATTTCATTAAGCTTTTTAGATACGGATTCAAGCTTTTATCACTGCTTAATATTGTGCTTATCGCTGTCGTTTTTATCGTTCAGCTTATCGGGGGCGGGGGCAAAACCATCCTCAAAATTTAAAGTATATGCAGATTCTGATGCTCGGCTTGCAGCATTGAGCCCAGCCACATCGGGTTCACTATTATCAAGTACTTGATTGCCGGTATCCTTACCTTCGCCTTGTTCAAACTCATTGCCGGGATCTTTATCCTCCTGGGCATCGTCAAGATTTGGATTTTCTGGAATAGCCATAATTTTAGTTTTTAATGTATTTTTTATAACCCTAAAGATACGGTGTTGTTTGACGGTAAGTATGTAACAATCTTTATCTTTTACCTTTGGCGGTTAAAATGTATTTTTGCCCGGTATGTCAACCCGTAACAAACTTTACTTCGCATCTGATTTTCATTTAGGTACTGGTGGCTATGCTGATAGCCGTAAACGCGAAGACAGGATTGTGAGCTGGCTCGACAGTATAAAGACTGACGCCGCCGAACTGTTTTTAATGGGCGATGTTTTTGATTTTTGGTTTGAATATAAAACGGTAGTACCCAAAGGCTATATCCGTTTTTTGGGTAAACTGGCCGAACTTACCGATGCCGGCGTAAAACTTTATCTTTTTAAAGGCAATCATGACATGTGGATGTTTGACTATTTTAAAAAGGAGCTGGGCGCAACCATCATTAGCGATGAATTAAAGATAGAGCGTAACGGCAAAAAGTTTTTCCTGCACCATGGCGATGGTCTTGGCCCCGGCGATGGTTTTTATAAAGTTTTAAAAAACTTTTTCCGCAGCAAATTTTGTCAGTGGCTTTTTGCAAGGCTGCACCCCAATTTAGGCGTGGGTATTGCCAATTACTGGTCAACGAATAGCCGTATCAGTAACCTGAAAAAAGAAGATCCCAAACCCGGCGAGCAGGAATGGCTGGTAACTTTTTGCCGCGAAGAGTTGAAAACAAATTTTTACGATTACCTTATTTTTGGCCACCGCCATTTACCACTTGATATACAGCTAAATCCCAAAAGCCGCTACATAAACCTGGGCGAGTGGGTAAATTTCAGCAGTTATGCCGAATTTGATGGCACCACACTTGCATTAAAGAGTTTTGAGTTTAAGTATTGAGTTACAAGTAAAGAACTTATATCTTTTAACTTTAACACTCAAAACCCTGCAACTCAGAACTTACAATACACTGAATTATATATGCCCGAAAATGCGTATTTTTGTGCGCTTTTTGCAGTATGCCAGTAAACCGACCGAAACGTAAAGACTTTCATAGCCGGACAATCATTAACCATAGCTTGCTGCGATAGATATTGAAGATAGTATATGTTAGAGAAATTAGAACTGATATTTCAACGCTGGAAAAACGTAGAAGCAGAATTGAGCAATCCCGAAGTAATGCAGGACATGAAACGCTATGCTCAGTTAAACAAAGAATATAAAGACCTTGCCAAGATTGTTGATGAGTATAACATTTACCGCAACATCATGAGCAATATTGATAGCAACAAAGAAATTCTGGCTACCGAAAAGGATGATGAGTTTCGTGAAATGGCCAAAAGCGAACTGGACGAGCTGATTACCCAGCGCGACGAGAAGGAAGAGCAAATACGCCTGATGCTGATCCCTAAAGATCCGGAAGACTCTAAAAACGCCCTTGTGGAAATTCGCGGTGGTACCGGCGGTGATGAGGCTGCCTTATTTGCCGGCGACCTTTACCGCATGTATATGCGCTATTGCGAAAAACGCGGCTGGAAAACTGAACTGGTTGACTATACCGAAGGCACAAGTGGCGGTTATAAGGAAATTGTATTTAACGTAAATGCCGAGGATGCTTACGGTACATTAAAATATGAATCGGGTGTGCACCGTGTACAACGGGTACCTGATACCGAAACACAGGGCAGGGTACACACGTCTGCAGCTTCGGTTGTGGTATTGCCCGAGGTTGATGAGTTTGATATCGACCTGCAGGTAAGCGATATCCGCAAGGATCTTTTTTGTGCATCAGGACCAGGCGGACAATCGGTAAACACTACTTACTCTGCCGTTAGGTTAACCCACATCCCTACCGGTATTGTGGCACAATGTCAGGATCAAAAATCACAGTTAAAAAACTATGATAAGGCTTTGCAGGTATTACGCTCAAGGGTGTATGAAATGGAGCTGCAAAAACACCTGGAAGAAACCTCTAAAAAACGCAAAACCATGGTTTCAACCGGCGATCGCTCGGCCAAGGTACGTACCTACAATTATCCGCAGGGCCGCTTAACCGAACACCGTATTGGGCTTACCATATACAACTTACCCGGTGTATTGAATGGCGATCTGCAGGAAATACTGGAATCATTGCAATTTGCCGAAAATGCTGAAAAGCTTAAAGAAGGCACTGTAGTTTAAGGCAACAAAAGATACAGGGCTATAAAGATTAAGATAACAAGAATCAAGATAGTTTTAATGGGATGCCGATCAGCAAATCGGCATCCTGATATAAAGTTGAAATAAATACCCTCCTCTCTAATCAATTGTAAGTCAATTGTTAAATAATGTAAAAAACGCCGTTTTGCGGCAATTGTAATCTATTTTTCATCTTATTTTCATATAAGTCGGCTATTTTAGTTTTTATAGCGTAGTGATGTAGCACTTTTGCCTGCACTTTCGTATTGGCTTTAGCGCATTGCATCACTGTTATTTTTTTGAACAATAACTAAATTTTATTTATGCTGGCTGTAAAAACTTTAACCAATAATTTAACCACTTACAGGCGCACTGTGCGCTTAATGGGTGATAAATTTGAAATTAGTGTAGTTGGGAACGATCCCTTACTGGCCGATGAACAAATTGACATTGCCATCAATGAAATTAACCGGGTTGAAAAACTACTGTCGACCTTTAGCGAAGACAGTAATATTAACCGGATCAACCGCAACGCAGGTATAGAACCGGTAAAAGCCAATGCTGAAATTTTCAGGCTTATTGACAGAGCACTGCAAATATCAGAGCTTACCCACGGGGCTTTTGATGTTACTTATTTTGCGGGAACCGGCTACACTGGTGATGATGCCGCTCTTGCCGAAAATGCAGATGTTAAAATCGCGCCTTCACCGGTAATGCTTACCAATTACAAAAATGTAGTGATCGATGCCGCTAAACAAACCGTTTTTTTAAAGGAAAAAGGGATGCGCATTGGTTTTGGCGCCAATAGTAAGGGTTACGCTGCCGACAGGGCAAAATATGTTTTGCAAATGAATGGTGTAAGCAGTGGTGTGATTAATGCGGGGGGTGATTTGCTTACCTGGGGTAACCAGCCTAACCTGAAACCCTGGACAGTTGCTGCTGCCGACCCTGAGCAAAGGAAACAACCATTTGCGCATCTCAATATAAGCAATTTGGCTTTTGCAACTTCGGTTAACGCCGAAACATATGCCAGCTTCAGCAACAAAAAATTTGTGAGCGTGATGACGGCAAAAAAAGGCTTTCCGGTGAGTGAAATTACAAGCGTAAGCATCATTAGCCCAACTGCCGAATTATCTGATGCCATGGCGTCGCCTATAATTAATATAGGTGTTAATGCCGGCTTGTATTTAATACACCAGCTAAACCAAATTGCCTGTATCATCATTGACGATCAGAACCGCATATATACGTCAAAGGATGTTAGTATCTGATATAAGCTTTATATATACACGTTATAAATACTCCAACAAACCTGCATCTTCAACGTTCATTTACTTTAGTATTTTGAGCACAAAACACTAAAGTAAATGAATTTGATATTAACAGTACCCCTCCCCTTAGGTTTAACTGTTTAAATTGACCGATATTTGAAAATAATTTTAAGTTTTTCTTACTCTCAATGATAAAGTGGTTTGCGTATATTGTCCTGATATTAATATTTGCACCAGTTTTATTGTTTGCCGGCGTTAAAAACAGTCGATTTTATCCTGTTTACAACAAAAATAAAATTGAACTGCAGGATAATAAAATATCAAAAGATACTTTATTATCAAAAAACACCAAACAACGCGAGCAGGACGAAAAAAATAAAATTAAAGGAGTAGCGAAGGCAAAAAAGCAGGCAAAGCCCGAAAAGGTTGATGATTCAGGGGTGCCGGTGGTACCCAAACCAAAACCTAAAAGACAACGCAGGCCCGAAGGATTGGAACGCCCGCCTGAAATACCCAGAAGAAATAGCAATTAAACAATTTACCAATTATTGATGAAGTACCTTTGCTTACTTTTTTTTGTTGCCAGTAGTAATGCCTTATATGCTGCAGGTATTGATTGGAAACTTTTTACCGGCCGTGGCCATCAATTAGTTTCTGATACCGATACCATCATCAGGAAACGGTCTGTTTCTGTTGGTGTAAGTTATGGTAGCGATGCACTGTTTTTCGGCCGTACAGGGCCAATTAAATATCCGTTTTTAACCGGCGATGCTATATACAATAGTAAATCGGGTGTGTTTGTTTATGCTTCTGTATTAAAGGTTTTGGGTTATGCCCCGGTTGATGAAGTTGATATAGGCGGAGGGTATTTTTATAAATTTTCAAAAGCATTTTCAGGAGCGGCCAGCTATACCCGGTTTATTTTTAACAAAAATGCTAATGTTATTAAATCGGCATCGTCAAATGATATCAACTTAAAAAACTCGTATGACTGGAAATACCTTAAATCAACGGTTATCCTTGATTATCTCTATGGCAAATCGAACGATTTTTTTATTACTGTAAGCCACTCTAAATACTTTGAAAGCAGCTGGAGTGTTTTTGACGACCAGGATTATTTGTCATTTAACCCATCATTTAACTTTATTATGGGTACACAGAACTTTGTACAGCGATACGAAATAGACCATAATTACCAGCATGTAATATCATCCACAATAGTGAAACACATTGACCCGGGTGCCGCACGCAGAAACAGGGAGTTCAATATGCTGAACTATAGCTTTAAAGTGCCGGTTGCCTACAACAGGCCGCATTATACGCTGGAGGCATCATGGCGTTACTCCATGCCTGTAAACGTTGAAGGAACACTGGAAAACCGTAGGGAATCATTTTTTAATTTTACTTTTTATTATCTTTTTTATTAAGCGGGCTTATGAATGTGTTGATCATCGAAGACGAAAAAGCCCTTGCACAGGAACTTGAAATATTTCTGACCAATTATAATTACATCTGCGAGGTATGTTTTGACGGGACATCCGCCTCAGAAAAAATTGCCACCAATTTATATGATTTTATTTTGATAGATCTTGGCCTGCCTGACTATGATGGGCTCGATCTGTTAAAGGAGGCTAAAAAAATGGATACAGAGGCAGCCTGCATCATACTAACCGCCCGTGCCGAAATTAACGACCGTATAAAAGGTCTTGACCTTGGTGCCGACGACTACTTGCCCAAACCATTTTCATTACTGGAGCTGCAAAGCCGTATGCAAGCCATCATTCGCCGTAAATTTGGGGTAAAAAATAACATTATTGAACTGGGCGGCTTTTTGATAGATCTTACCAACCGCACCATATCCTATTATAACAGTGTGGTAAATACCATCACCAAAAAGGAATTTGACCTGATAGCATATTTAATTTTACACAAGAACAGGACCCTGACACGTATGCAATTGAGCGAGCACATTTGGGGCAGTGTGGTAAATAATGATTACGACTCCAACTATATTGACGCGCATATAAAAAATATACGGAAAAAATTAAATGCCTTTGCTCCGCCCGACTGGCTGGAGACTGTACGGGGCCTGGGCTATAAAATTAAGATCAACGCTTAAGTATTGAGACTCAGAACCAAACTTACGCTTTTTAACGCCATATCAAAGCTGGTGATCGTGATACTGTTTGTATTGCTGGTACCCGTATTGATCAGAAATATCAGTAGCAATTACGTTGATAGTAAACTTATCAAACAAAAAAACAAACTGCTGCAAATAATTAAAAGTCGCGGTATTGAAACTTATATTGAAAACGGCGAAGGCTATGGCAGCTACCTGCCGCTTAAAGAGGAATACATTAGTTTGGATGAGGTTGACCCTATTTATTTTTCAGATACGATTAAACGCGGTAAGCGCTCGTTTAGTGAGGGCGATACACTCGAATACCGAATACTAAGTCATACTTTTAATGTTAAAAATAAAAATTACCTGCTCGAGATTGGTAAAAGTGTGGATACACTTGATGAAACCAGCACGCCACTGCAAAATATTGCTTTCCAGGTATTGCTGGGTATGATACTGCTCACTATTCTGGCCGATCAGTTTTACTCAAATTATGTACTTAAACCCCTGCGGCTAATTATAAAAACAAAACTTGTGGGGCAAAAGTTTCCAAACTTTCACTCCTACCGCAAGGTACGCACCACTACTACTGATTTTGAATACCTGGATATCAGTATACACAAAATGATGGAGACCATTGCCGATAAATTCCATAAAGAACGGGAGTTTATTTCTAATGCTTCGCACGAATTAATGACCCCTATATCTATCCTTCAGTCAAAAATTGAAAACATGTTCGAAGAGGAGGATATTAGTGATGAGCTAAAGGTACGACTGCTTGAAATGCAGAAAATATTGAACCGCCTAAAAAGCATTACCAAAACCCTGCTATTGATATCACAAATTGAAAACGAACAGTTTTTAAAGGAAGATAAAGTTTCTGTTACCGACCTGTTGCAGGATGTGTATGACGAAATTTCTATACGCCTGCAGGAAAAGGACATTAGTTATAATATATCAGTACCTGATAACTGGAATTTTGTAAACATTAATAAATTCCTGCTGTTCAATTTATTTTTTAACCTGATCAACAACGCTATTAAGTACAATCGCGAGGGAGGGCACATTAATATAACCGGAACTGCGGGGCATGACAATTTCATGATCAGCATAGCCGATAATGGTATAGGGATAGACGCTAATGCCATGCCTTTTATATTTAACCGCTTTAAAAAATTCAGGCAATCGTTACAACAGGATAGTTTTGGACTGGGCTTACCCATTGTTAAATCAATAGCCGCGTTTCACGATATCGAAATTGAAGTAGTATCAGAAAAAGATGCCGGCAGCACTTTTAAACTAATTTTACCGGCTACATTGGTTGTTATTGCCTAACACCGCTCCCGCGTTTGTAGCGACAATTTTACATTTCTTGTACTAAAAAGAAGCCAATTTGTAAAACATTGCCAAATCGACCGTTACGGTTTTGAAAATTACTTTCCTAAATATTAAAAAAATATAGCAATAGTGAGCATTTACTGCCTTTAAAACACAATAGGCATTTTTTTTTGTTTTTGGCATTTGCTTTGCAAACAGCCTTATAAAACATATCATAATTAATATGAAAACTCTTAAAATTAAGATAGCCACCTTAAGCCTGGCTTTAGCTACTGCAGTTATTTTAGGCTCCGGCTGTAACTCATTAACCAAAACACAAAAGGGCGCTGCTATTGGTGCTGGTGCTGGTGGTACTGTAGGTGCTTTTATTGGTAAGGCCGCAGGTAACACCGCTTTAGGCGCTATAATTGGCGGTGCTGTAGGTGGTACTGCCGGCGCATTCATTGGCCGCAATATGGATAGGCAAGCTGCCGAAATAAAACAAACAGTACCGGGCGCTACTGTAACCCGCGAGGGCGAAGGTATTTTGGTTAAGTTTGATTCAGGTATATTATTTGATACCGACAAGTCCGATCTTAAACCTGCTGCACAAACCAACCTGCAAAATCTGGCTAATTCATTGCAAAAAAATGCAAATACCAATATTTTAATTGTTGGTCATACTGATGATACCGGTTCTGATTCACACAATATGGATCTGTCTGTTAGAAGGGCCGAATCAGTAAAATCATATATTGTTGCCGATAATGTTAGCGCATCGCGTTTAACAACCAGCGGTAAAGGCGAAGCCGAACCAATTGCAGATAATACAACTACTACTGGTCGTGCACAAAATCGCAGGGTTGAAATAGTTATTGTTGCTAACGATCAAATGAAACAACAAGCTAAACAAGCTGCCCAATAATAACCATATAATAAAAAGATCAAGTTAATTTTACAAAAAAACCTGGCCGCGAGGGTCGGGTTTTTTTGTTGCTATATTTTTTCCTTTCGTGCGGTTATTAAAATACATAAAAACAATTTGTAATCAACAAGTTAATCAGTTATTTTTGTGATATGATGAAAAGATCAGGAGCTTTATTATTGACTATGCTGTACACCGTTACAGTACTGGGCTTTGCTCTTAATCTCCATTATTGTGGCACACAAATAGCCTCTGTTAATATTGATTCGCCGGCCGTTAGTTGCAAAAAAATGCAGGATTGCGGCAAAATGAAATGCTGTAAGGATAAACAATTACAGATCAAAGTAAAGGATGCCCACCAGGCCGAACCTATTTCGATCCTGTCAAAACTGTTTGGTTTTGATATCCAACGCTTGTCTTTTTCTGGCTTTTTCTCCCCGTTACAACAGTCATCCGTTAATTCATCATTTGAACGTGCACCACCTGACATACCCTGGCAAAACATTGCCACATTTATAAAAAACTGCATTTTTCGCATTTGATAAACATTAATTGCCCGTATAATACCCGGTAAAATTGCTGCCAGTTTATTTCCAACAATTAATTAAAAAATCAAATGAAAACGATCAAAACATTCATCATTCTGTTTGCCCTTACGGTTACGGCTGCAAAGGCCCAATTTACCAAAGCCGAATTACAGGTTAGTGGCCTAACCTGTGCCCTTTGCGCTAAATCAACAGAAAAAGCACTGCGTTCCCTTCCCTTTGTAAGCGACATTAAAACCGACCTGATGCATAATTTATACCTCATCACCTTTAAAGATGATGTACCTGTAAAATTTGAGCAGATCAGTAAAAAAGTACAGGGGTCCGGTTTTTCGGTAAATAGCCTTAAGGCCACCTTTAATTTTGATAACACTAAAATTGCCGACAATTATTTTAGCTACGCGGGCGATACCTACAGGCTACTGAACGCTGCTGATAAAACATTTACCGGCAGTGTTAGCTTCACTATAGTCGACAATGGCTTTGCTCCAAAATCGGTTTCAAAAAAATATCTTAGCCAGGTTACTGATACCACCCCGGCAAGCGGCCGTGTTTATCATTTAGCTATATAAGTCTTCATTAAAGATTATTATCATGAAGAAAATCTTATTGGCTATTTGCCTCATGGCTATGACGTGCCCTGTATTTTCGCAGGAGTTGTATGTAAATACCGAGCCTGCCAGTAATATGGCCACCGGCTCCCTGGGCCTCCGCATAGAGAACCAGGGATTTTTTAAACCCACTTATAAAAACCGCAGCACTTTTGAGGCCATGTATGGCGTTAACCGGCACTTAATGGTACATAGTTCTTTGTATGTTTCGGATTATTACTTCAACAACCAGCATTTTGAAGGGGGCAGCGTGTACGCCAAGTACCGTTTTTTATCCATAGATACGGTACAAAAGCATTTGCGTGGTGCATTTTTTGTAAAAGCATCAAGCATTAACAACCCGCTGCCTAACCAGGAAATAACACTCGAAGGCGATAACTCGGGTGTACAAAGCGGCGTAGTATTCACGCAGCTCTTACACAAATTAGCGCTATCCGCTTCGGCAAGTTACTTGCGTGCCTTTGATAACAGGGGCGGCTATACCCTGCCCCAATCGCAAGCCAAAAATGCTGCAGCCTATACATTATCGGCCGGGTACCTGCTGTTACCTAAAAATTATCGTGATTACCAGCAGGTAAATGTTAACCTGTATGTGGAGCTATTGGGCAAAACCAATCCAGGCAAAGGCCAAAGCTACCTTGACGCGGCGCCTGCTGTGCAGTTTATTTTTAACAGCGTTTGCCGGCTTGACCTGTCATATCGTACCCCGCTTTATAACGATATGGTACGCAACAGCAAAAACATGTACCTGCTTAGGCTGGAGTACAACTTTTTTAATCTGTAAAAAGACTGGGTAGGTTAAAACCAAAAGCCCTGTTCCGGATAACCGGAACAGGGCTTTTTTAAGTTTAGCTTTTTATACCTTATTTAAGTGTAAAACCTGTTTTACCCATAGTACCGCCATCAGCATAAAGCAATACAGTATAAGTACCTTTTTGGAAAGGAAGGGCTGGATTTAACCAATCAATAGTGTATTGGGTACCGTCGTCCTTAAAGTCAATTGACGTTTTATAGGTATACTGTAAATCCTGGCTATCAGCACTAAATGTTCCGCCATCGGCAGGAGTTATCAGGTTACCCGTTGGGTCAATAATACGT
Source organism: Mucilaginibacter sp. P4_E8 (assembly GCF_056401495.1). Taxonomy (NCBI): domain Bacteria; kingdom Pseudomonadati; phylum Bacteroidota; class Sphingobacteriia; order Sphingobacteriales; family Sphingobacteriaceae; genus Mucilaginibacter; species Mucilaginibacter sp. P4_E8. The sequence goes on along the minus strand of NZ_JBFUJG010000015.1, from coordinate 5,278 downwards.
ACATAAATATCATGCAGACTTTTTTCTGCTATGCTGTTGCTGGCAACTGTAAAATTGATCTTTATTTTTTTAGCAGGACCAGCACGGGTTACATCAACCTCTTTACCACTGCCTTTAATTTTGTAAGCCACCACATTTGCCGTAGCCAGCTTAAGTGCCTGCGCAACCTTTACCTTGGCCCCAAGATCCTCGTTTTGTTTGGCAAGCGTATCCACTTTTTTAGCAACTGTGGCCAGGTTGGTTTTCAATGTATCCCTTTCGGTGGTGAGCGATACATTTTGTTTTTTTAACTCTTCAATATCAGCTGTGTATTTAGTTACAAAATACCTCAACTGTTTTACATCTTCTTCGGCTTTCACCAACTCGGCCTTGGTCAGTTTTCCTTTAGCCAATTGAGATCTTAATACCTTTATTTTTGCTCTTAATGAATCGTTCTTGGCCTGCATTTCTGTCGACATCTTGGCTTTACCAGCGTTCACCTGCTCAATTTGTGATTCAAGGCTATCCAGTTCAGTTTGCAAGCGTGTTTGCTCATCATGCTGGTACACAATTTTGGTGTCTGATTTGTTTTTTTGCAAATACAAATACACATCAGTACCTAATAAAGCCAATACCACCACAATGAGGAAATAAATGACATTCGAGTTTTTCTTAGATGGTTGACCGGATTGATTTTCCATAGCAATTAAATGTTTAATGTTTTAATACAGTTAAAAAGCAAAGCTGTTTTAAAAAAATGCAGCTATTTAACTATTAGGTTTAATTTATAAGCGTATTCCATTAAATCGGTATTTTCAGCTACCTGCATTTTACCTTTATTGGCATTTATGCCAACGTTATTAAACGTTGAAACACTAAAAATATGATTTTAAAAGGAATTACGGGCAAATAATTATGTTAGGCAATAGTTAAATTTAAACACAATATGCCAAAATCACAATAAACCTGCAAATTTTATACCTCATAATAAAACTGCTACGTTATGAGTTTATATCTTTGCAGCTTTTAATTAATTCTTATTAATGCATATATTCCGCCATTTTATACTCTTGCTTATACCCCTGTTTACAATTGTAACGGTTAATGCACAGCCGGCTGAACCTACTACTACTGAACCTGTTCTGGTTAAAACCCAACCCAAACGCGAGTTTAGGGGCGTATGGATAGCTACCGTAGCAAATATTGACTGGCCAAGCAGCATGAAACTAACAACCGACAGGCAAAAACAGGAGTTGCTGGATATATTAAACTCGCATCAGGAAACCGGTATAAACGCCATAATGCTACAGGTAAGGCCTGCTGCAGATGCTTTTTATGCCAAAAGCCGCGAGCCCTGGTCAAAATATTTAACGGGTAAACAAGGTCAGGGACCAAATCCGGCTTATGACCCGCTGGAGTTTGCCATAAACGAGGCCCATAAACGCGGCATGGAACTGCATGCCTGGTTTAACCCTTACCGTGCAACCTTTGATGGCAATTTTGGAGCATTAAGCCCACAGCACATCACCAAAATAAAACCTGAATGGTTTTTTACTTACGGTGGTATCAAAACCTTTAACCCCGGCCTGCCCGAAGTACGCGACTATATTGTACAGGTAATACTGGATGTAGTTGACAATTATGACATAGATGGCATACACATGGACGATTATTTTTATCCATACCCCATTGCCGGACAAAAAATAAATGATGAAGAAACTTTTAAGCAATATGGCGATGGGTATGATAATATAAAAGACTGGCGCCGCCACAATGTTGACCTGCTGATACAAATGATGAGCGACAGTATACATGCGCACAATCCCGATATTAAGTTTGGCATTAGTCCCTTTGGGATATGGGCAAATAAAGCACAGAATGATGAAGGCTCTGAAACCAATGGTGGCTCATCATACTATGAAAACTACGCGGATACACGCAAATGGGTAAAGGAGGGCTGGATAGATTATATAAACCCGCAGCTTTATTGGCCAATAGGTAATCGATCAGCTGATTTTGAAAAACTGTTGGATTGGTGGAGCGATAATACCTACGGCAGGCATTTGTATATAGGGCAGGCGGCCTATCGTATTAATGAACGAAAAACGGTGGCTTTTAAAAACCCATCGCAATTGCCTGATCAAATCAACATGATGCGTGATAACCTAAGGGTGCAGGGCAGTGTTTACTTCAGTTCTAACTCGCTAACCAATAACCCGCTTGGTTTTACTGATTCGCTTCGTGATAATTATTATCGCTATCCGGCATTGCCGCCGGTTATGCTTTGGCTCGATTCTATTCCACCAAATGTACCCAGGGATTTGACTGCAAAATCTGTACTGAGCCATGTACAACTAAAATGGACCGTCCCCACGCTGGCCAAAGACGAGCAACCCGTTTATGGCTATGTGATTTACCGGTTTAATGATGGCGATAAAATAAACATCGACGATCCTAAAAACATATTGCGTATTCAGTATAACACCAATTTAACTTTTGACGATAGTGCCGTACAAAAGGGTAAAACCTATCTGTATGTAATAACCGCCCTCGACAGGTTAAAGAATGAAAGTGACCGGTCTCCAACCATTGCAGTAACGGTGCATTAATTAGCTATTCATCACCGAGCCGCAGTTGATATCAATAGTTTGACCGGTTATGGATCGCTGGCTTAACAGGTAAGCCACCAAACCTGCTATTTCTTCGGGCAGGCTCATGCGCTTTAGCGGTACGCTTTGCATAGCTATTTCATAAAACTCCTGTTTGCTGATACCAATGCCATCGGCTATTCCCTGCAAGCCCTCCTGCGACATTTCGGTATCAACCCAACCAGGGCAAATGGCGTTCACCAGTATATTTTCCGGAGCAAACTGTACGGCCCATGAGCGCATTAAACCCAGCAATCCGGCTTTTGAAGCGCAATATGCCGAATAGTTAGCAACACCCAGCCGTGCCAATACAGACGAAGTGATGAGGATATGTTTTTCGCTACCAGCCTTTCGAAGGGCGGGCAAAAAGGTATTTACAAAATTGTAGGTGCCAGTAAGGTTGGTATTGATAATATCCGTCCAGCGGTCGTCATCGCCCCAATAGTTTTCGCCGCCCATGCCTGAGTTGGCCACCAGACCATTTACAGGAACATCGCCCAGTTGTATAAATGTTTCGGCCAAACTTTCTTTACTGCGGATGTCGGCAATTAATAAACTATGCCCTCCTGCGGGCAGGCTTGCTAATGTTTGCTGTAGTTTTGCCTCATTGCGGCCCAGCAAAATACAGATGTTGCCATCATGGGCCAGTTTTTGTGCTATCGCTTTGCCAATACCACTCCTGGCACCGCTTATGATATATGTGTTAGCCATTTTTTTAAAGTTCGATGAGTTGTTTTTCTTTCAGGCGGTTAAGGTAAATATCAATTTCCGTATCGCCCATGCCGTATATTTTTTCCAAATCCCAAAAGGCGATAAATATGGCCGACCGGGTTTTAGCACCACTGTTATAAATATCCAGCAGCCTTTGTTCAATGTAACTTAAACCTGCCGCATTGGTTTCCAGCCTTTTTAAATGTGCCTGCAAAGCGGGTTTAAGTAAAGGCACCCCGCCCCAGAATGAATTTTCATTAAGCCATTTTTCCAGTTCGGCAGCGTCGCCATCTACATATAGTTGCCAGGCTTCGGTGGCCAGTTCAAATTCCCATTCGTTAAGCCGTTCGCGGGCATCATAAAGTTCTTCAAACTGCTCGCCGTTCAATTCGCCCAGGCCCCTGGCATTATCAAACTGAACACAATCGGCAAGGCAAATGAGGTAAATGGCCGGCGCCGACATATCCGTTTTCTGTGTAAGCATCTGTAACACCCCAAGCAAATTCACCTGGCAATGCAAATCAAACTCAAACCACAGGTTAATCTCGGTATAGGTACTATTTAGCTTTCCCAGTTCATCTATCACTTTATGCTGATAAACTTCTGGCGTCTCCTCAAATGTTTTGGTGATCCATTTAGAACGCGCACTCCAGAAACTCCCGGATAAAATATTTTCCTGCAGCGGGCCTTCAGAAAGCACTTCCCGCCACACCAGTACATCGCCGTCAAGACCGGTTTCATTAAAGCCCGATAATGCGGAATCGCCATTCAAAATATGCAATATGTTACTCATAGGATTATCGTAATTAATAGCAAAACAACGGCTTTAATTGTTGAATGAATATCAATTGTGAAAATAAATTTAAGAAAACATCTGATTATTTAGTTTGATACAGGGTATCGCTCCTGAACTTAATGATGCTGGCTTTAATATATACCCTGATATCATAATCGGTCATCCTTTTGATAACCTCAATTGCAGGGCGGTATTTATCCATAAAACTCAGCAAAGGCTCATCTTCAAGACCGGTAAGTTGCGTTACCAACGCCTCACTAAAACGGCTGTCGATATACCTGTTCTGCTCATCCCTGATCAGTACTTTTTTAAACTTATACTCCCTGCTGTGTTTATAAGTTAGCGCCTTGATCAATTGCGAAGGAACAATAGTTACCCCAAAAAGAGGCAACGGGCCGGGAGTATGAGATATTACTAAAATATCTTTAAGCTTAGGCGCCGATACATTAAAATCTTTGGCGAACATTTTACGGTTATTCAATGAATCTTTAACCCTGTCCCGTTTTCCGGTTACGTGGACAACGTTGAGCTCTATAATAGCTTCGTCCAAAGCTATCAGTATATTTTTATTTATTGATGGATTTATGGGCAGCACATAAAGCTTATAACCCTGCATTCTTACATGGATTGTATCTGCAGTACTATTAGTTTTAATTGCAAACTCACCCTGCAAACCGCTGATGGTGCTTGCTTTTGCCAATGTAATCCAGGCGCCACTGATACGCTGCCCGGTTTTGCCATCGGTAACTATGCCGCTTATGGTTTGCGAATTTGCATTTAAACCGGCACTAATGACAAGCAGGAGCAAAAGGTAACGCATAGATTTTATCTACATTGATATTCAGGCCATTACAAACATAAGTCCTTGTTTTGGTTTATAAAATTGCTTTAACGTTTTTTAACTAATGAAAATGGTGGAGAATATAAGTTGTTGGTGACAACACCACAAGTGTTCGGAAGATTGTAATTGCAGTATATATTCCCTCCCTTGGGAGGGGTGCCGTGGATTGTGAAATGGCAGGGAGGGGTTTATACGTGCGATTAAACCTGTAATGTTCAATAAACCCCTACCTCCACCTTCCCCAAGGAAGGAATCGCACTAGGCCCAAGCTTTCTTTTTATTTCTTCCCAACACCTATAGTGA